>SXHT01000098.1 GCA_005773095.1 Planctomycetaceae bacterium | reverse complement strand
GGCTCAGTCTCAAACCGCCATCGACACGCCTGGGTGAAACGCTGGAAGCGCTCGAGAAGGCGGGCCAGATACGCCGTACGGACACGGGCTGGCAGCGCGCCGGCTGATCGACAAATCCAACCATCGAGGGGTCGTTCCCCGTTCCCTCCCCCAGAGTTGAGTGGGAACGGAACGATCCTCGTGGGTCTTGCCACATTCCCCTGTGAGCCAAGGTATCCATCGTGCCAGGTGTCGACTATCATCGGCTGCGAGCCGAGATCAGCATGCGGCAAGTCCTCGATGCCGTGGGTTTCACACCCATACGTCGGATGGGTGATCAATGGTACGGAGCATGCCCGTTGCACGAAGCAGGCTCCCCTCGAGAACACGCCTTCTCCGTCAATACCGCCACTGGCCGTTATTACTGCCACCGATGCCAAAGCCACGGCAATCAGCTTGAGCTCTGGGCCGCCTTCACCCAGCAGCCCTTGTATCCAGCCGCGATCCAGCTCTGTCACCACCTCGGTATCGAAGTACCGTGGATCACGCGCTGGTGAGCGCCACACGCCTTCAATCAACACGACACGGACTCACTCGCTCCGCAAACGAACAGGAGAAGAGGCCACCAGTACTTAGCCCACCGGTACTCAGGTCAACGTCCCACTGCCTTGGCAACAACCCATCGATTATCTCAATCGGCGTTCCATCGATTATCGTGCTCACTCTCACTGGTTGGCGATGGACAGTATGTCAGACCGAATGGCCCACGTCCGACTTCAAAACGGTACGATCTGGCACTGGAACCGACCACTGATTGGCTTCGATGACGACGGTACGCCGCATCTGCGGATCGAACATCGTGTGATGTCGGATTGCGCGCTGTTCAAGCGTGGTTTCACAAACATGGCGATCGACCGCTGCCCAGAGCGTTGTCCATCTTTGTGGGCAATGTTGCCGCCGCTAAGGCGAGCGTGCGCTACCTTCCTAATCCAACACGCTTCAGGTGCCTATGAACTTCGTTTTGCAGCCCTGGCAGTTGCTGGTTTTCATCCTGGCGGGCTGGGTCCAGCGGCAACAGCAGGCAATCATCGAGTTTCAGAACGAGCAGATCAAAGCGCTTCTCGAGCGACAAGGTCGCAAACGTATCTGGCTGACCGATGACCAGCGACGTCGATTGGCCGTCAAAGGCAAATCCCTGGGCCGCAAGGCCTTGAGTGAGAACACGACCATTGTCACTCCCGACACCATCTTGCGTTGGCATCGGCAACTTGTGGCCGCAAAGTGGGACTACAGCGAGAAACGGAAAAAGAAACCGGGACGACCACCGATCTCTGACGAGGTCACCCAACTGATCGTGCGGATGGCAGCCGAGAATCCAAGTTGGGGTTACAACCGCTTCCAAGGCGCATTGGCCAATCTTGGCCACACCATTTCAGATACAACGGTCGGCAATGTCCTCAAGGCCAATGGCATCGAACCGGCACCAGAGCGCAAGCGAAAGACCACTTGGAAAACGTTTCTCGGGGCACACTGGGAGGTGCTCTCTGCCGTTGACTTCACGACGGTCGAAGTCTGGACCAAGGGTGGGTTGGTGACCTATTACTTGCTGTTCGTGATGCAGATCGCCACCCGCCGCGTCTGTTGCGCTGGCTGCACACTCAGTCCTGACGGCGCCAGGATGAAACAAGTCGCCAAGAACCTGACCGATTCCATCGACGGCTTTCTCAACGGCTCTCGATACCTGTTGATGGACCGGGACACCAAAATCAGTGAATGCTTCTGCCACGTCCTTGAGCAGGAGAACATCAAATGCCTCCGCCTGCCGCCCAAGTCACCGAATCTCAATTCTCAGCTGGAACGCTTTATGCGGTCCATAAAATCCGAAGCGCTCGACCGACTGATCTACTTCGGTGAGCATTCGCTGCGACGTGCGACACATTCATTTCTGGAACACTACCACCGGGAACGGAATCATCAAGGCTTGGCCAACAACTTGATCGAACCTGGAGAACGCGTGGGTGAGGTAGATGGTGAAATTGTTTGCGATGAACGGCTAGGTGGGATCTTGCGATATTATCATCGCCAGGCCGCTTGAGCAGCGCCTCGGTTGAAGTGGATCTCAGGAATGCGATCGGTTCGCAGCACTGCGCGTTGGATGCGCAATGGGATCGAATTCATGCCTCAGGCCCTATTACCAGGACCACATCTGCGGCAAAGTTCGACGTCACTTGGTCGATTTCTATCACCGGAAGGTGAACTGTCATCCCGATTTCGAGCTCGTTCCAATATTTTGACAATACGTGCACCACTTTTGCGATTCCCAGCGAATCGCAATCTTATACTGCACAAGTGTTTAGCGGAGAGGGCGGGATTCGAACCCGCGGTACATCTTTTGGACGTACAACGGTTTAGCAAACCGTCGCTTTCGACCACTCAGCCACCTCTCCCTCAACGCAGATAGCAGGGTCGAACGCTGTCCGCGAATCCACCATTGTAAACCCCGACACACGAGTCGCAAGATGGGTTCACCCCGAGCTTTGGCCCGCCGAGGGAACTGGCCGGGGCGCAAGAAGAAGCCCAGCCCCGATTTCTCGGGACTGGGCCTCCATCTTCCGCCAATCCACTGCCTATCGCCGGCCGAGCACTTTGGCCTGTTTCACCAGATCGACAAATTCCGTGCGGTAGCCGCCGTCGTCTTTGCTTAGACCTTCGCGGGCCAGTTCCTCGGCGGCATCGATCGTGCCGGTCCCCTTGTGCGGCGAGTCTCGCAGAATCATGCCGAACAGCGCCACCGCAGAAGCAAACTTGAAATCGGCGGTCGCCTTGCCGTGCGGCCGGCCAGTATCGGTGAGCGCCTGTTCGATCAGTTTGCTCGTGTCGCCGTCGGGTTGCTTGTACCGCAACTTCAGCGTCAACAACTCGCCATTCTTGACGGCTTCCACTTGTGGCTGCTGCTGTTGGTACCTGAGCGGATCGACCGCGGAACGGCTGCCGTCGGCCGCGGCGGCTGCGCCCGCGGCGGGGACGATCTCGTAGAGCGCCGTCACGGTGTGTCCGGCGCCAATTTCCCCGGCGTCCTTTTTGTCGTCGTTGAAGTCTTCGTGGGCGAGAACTCGGTTCTCGTAGCCAATCAGTCGGTAGGAAGCCACTTGGGCCGGATTGAATTCGATTTGCACTTTCACGTCTTTGGCGATCGTGATCAGCGTGCCGCTCATCTGTTCAACGAATACTTTTTTGGCTTCGCGGAGGTCGTCGATATAGGCGTAGTTGCCGTTGCCTTTGTCGGCGAGCTGCTCGAGTGTGGCGTCCTTGAGATTGCCCATGCCGAACCCGAGCGTGGTCAGGAAGACGCCGCTCTTGGCCTGTTCGGTGATCAGCCTGATGAGGTCGTCGCGATGGGTGACGCCGACATTGAAGTCGCCATCCGTCGCCAGAATAACGCGGTTGGTGCCCCCCTTGATGAAGCCACGGACCGCCAATTCGTAGGCCAGTTGAATTCCCCCGCTGCCGTTCGTGGAACCTCCCGGTTGGAGTCGATCGATGGCTTCCCGAATTTCGCGATGCTTGTTTCCTGGTGTCGATTCCAGCACGCAGCCAGTGCTGCCGGCGTAGCCGACGATCGCCACGCGATCGTTTTCGGCAAGCTGCTCGGCGAGCAGTTTCATTGCTTCGCGCACCAACGGCAGCTTGTTGGCGTCTGTCATGGAGCCGGAAACATCGAGCAGAAACACCAGGTTGCTCGGCGGGCGTTTTGTGACTTCGATCTCGCGCCCCTTCAAGCCCACGCGAACCAGCCGATGCTCGGCGTGCCAGGGACAACCGGCCACTTCGGTCGTAACGGAAAACGGAGCGTCTCCCTCGGGCTGCGGATAGTCGTAGCGGAAGTAGTTGATCATTTCCTCGATCCGCACGGCCCCCTTGGGTGGCAGCGCGTGGTTCTGCGTGAGAAAACGGCGGATGTTGGCGTACGACGCCGTGTCCACGTCGATTGAGAAAGTTGACAGCGGATTTCGGCGGGCGGGGAGGAAGGGGTTGTCGGTGACGATGTCGTAGGATTCAGTGCCCTCGTGCTCAGCGAACCACGCCTTAAGGCGAGCGATTTCTGCTGCATTTCTCTGCATTATGCGGACGAGCTTACCTGATTTGCTACGTCGGGCTTCCTCTTCGATTCTTTTTTGGACCTCCATAAGCGATTGAAGTTCCGTTTGCAGATCGTGGAGTGACGCTGACGAACCATCGCGGACCGTCGCTTGGCCTTCCCCGAATCTGCCGTTTAGTGAGAGTGTTAGAACATCACTCGAGACTCCGTTCTTCAAGTCGGAAACAGAATACTTCAATCGTCTTTCGGTGAGTTCTTCCCAAACCTTCGCATCAGGATAAACGACGGGTTGATCCCCCCATGTTGTCGGCTTCACGGTGGTGGTGATCAATTCAATCAACCCATCAAAGTCTGCTTGCACCGGCTCACTTTCCGGCGGCGATTCAATGGCAGTGGGAGGGTGCGATGGTGAACGGTGATGGACGTCGTCCTGCAAACAGAATCTGGAAGGCAACGTCTGTTTTCCAGCCGATGGGTTTGGTGTGGATTGCGCAGCTGGGTTGCGTCGTCCGGCTTCACGAGCTGATTGCGTCGCGGGTAGAAGCAGCGCCGAAAGGATAAACAGAACGCTTACGGCCGCGACCCATTCTGCTACGGTCTTTGGCTGAATTCTTCGACGAATTGGCAACTCGACCTTGTGCTCAAACTGTCCTACGACTACCGCTCGTTGTTGCGACGAAAGCAAGTATGCGGACTCCGATTGCAAGCTCGATTCGAGCAGCGTGGCGGTTTCGCGCAGTTCGCCTATAAGTTCTCGAGCGTCGGACGAGTCGGCGAGTTCTTGGTCGACGGCTGCGCGCTCGGCTGAGTCGAGCTCGTCGAGAACGTAGGCGGTCCATTTGGGGTCGTCGGGATCGAAGGACATGATCAGCGCTCCATACGGTGGGCAGCACCCTGAGGGTACCCGGCCGCTAAACTGAGGGCGGAATCGTTATTCGACGTTCATCTTGCGACGCAAAGTTTGAATTGCTGTGTGCAGCAGGTAGCCGACGTTCGTGATGCTCAATCCGGCCACTTCGCTGATCTCGCGATAGCTCAGACCGTTTTGAAACTTCAGCCGCACTACCTCTTGCTGGTTGTCCGGCAAGGTTTCTAACAGCCGTAAAATCTCGCTGGTCGTTTCTTGGGTTTCGCATTCCGTTGAAGGCTCGGCCGCCGGTTCGCAGACCGGAATCTCGACGAGGACTTTCATGCGTGTCTCCTTACGGGCTACTTCCAACGCTCGGTTGCGGCAGACGGTGAATAGCCATTGGGTCAGGTGCGGCTCGACTTTGTCACGTTCTGCCCGGCAGAGACGCAGAAAGGTTTCCTGCACCACGTCTCGGCCCGCGTCCACGCTGCCGGTTAGGTGCGTGGCGTAGCGAACCAGCGGACCTTCGTATTGGTCTACTGCCGCGTGGATCCAGTGGCCGTTAACCGACGGTTCTGGCGGCTTCATGCTGTCGCGCCCGGATGGGAATTATCGTCTCCGTGCATTAGGAATAACGCGCCGGCGGGCGGTTTATTAGGTCAACACGGGAAGATTTCGCTATGATGGCGGTTTCGTAACCAATCCCGGAGTTCATTATGACGCTTAACAAGTACTCGTCGCACATAACGCAGCCGAAGTCGCAGGGGGCGAGCCAGGCGATGCTGTATGGCACGGGCCTCACGGAGGCCGATATGTCGAAGCCGCAGGTGGGCATCGCCAGCGTCTGGTACGAGGGGAACACCTGCAATATGCATCTGAACGACCTCGCCGCGAAGGTGAAAGAGGGCGTCGTCGCCGCGAACATGGTTGGCATGCGGTTCAATACCATCGGCGTCAGCGACGGGATCTCGATGGGCACCGATGGGATGAGCTTTTCGTTGCAGTCGCGCGACCTGATCGCCGACAGTATCGAGACCGTGATGAGCGCACAGTGGTACGACGGGCTGGTGGCCTTGCCCGGCTGCGACAAGAACATGCCGGGTTGCCTGATCGCGATGGGAAGGCTCAATCGGCCGGCGCTGATGGTGTACGGCGGTACGATCCGTGCCGGACACTGGCATGAAAAATCGCTCGACATTGTTTCGGCATTTCAATGTTATGGCGAATTCATTGCCGGCAAGATCAAGGATGGGGAACGGCAGGAGATCGTCAAACACAGTTGCCCCGGCGCGGGCGCATGCGGCGGTATGTACACGGCCAACACGATGGCCTCGGCGATTGAAGCGCTTGGCATGACGCTGCCTTACAGCGGCTCGATCCCCGCAGAAGATCCCGATAAACTCGACGAATGCGTGCGGGCCGGCAAGGCGATTCGCATGCTGTTGGAACGAGATCTCAAGCCCCGCGACATCATGACGCGGGCGGCGTTCGAAAACGCGATGGTGGTGGTGATGGCGCTCGGCGGATCCACCAATGCGGTGCTGCACTTGATTGCGATGGCCCGAAGCGTCGGCGTGGCGCTAACGATCGACGACTTTCAGGCGGTGAGCAATCGCGTGCCGTACATCGCCGATCTGAAACCGAGCGGTCGCTTTGTGCAGGAAGACTTGCACAAGGTGGGCGGTACGCCGGCGGTGATGAAGTACCTGCTGGAGCAAGGACTGATGCGGGGCGACTGCATGACGGTGACCGGCAAAACCTTGGCTGAGAATCTTGCCGATCTGCCGGGATTCGCCGCCGGACAGGAAGTTGTCCAGCCGCTCGAGAAGGCCATCAAGCCGACCGGGCACATTCAGATCCTCAAGGGCAATCTTGCGCCGCTGGGCGCGGTGGCAAAAATCACCGGCAAGGAGGGGAATCGTTTTAGCGGGCCAGCCAAGGTCTACGACTCGGAAGAAGACATGCTGCACGCCTTGGAACGCAGCGAGATCAAGAAAGGCGACGTGGTGATCATTCGCTTCGAAGGCCCCAAGGGAGGGCCGGGGATGCCAGAGATGCTCACGCCCACCAGCGCCATCATGGGCGCCGGCCTGGGCAAGGATGTGGCCTTGATTACCGATGGCCGGTTCAGCGGTGGCTCGCATGGTTTCATCGTGGGCCACGTGACGCCCGAGGCTCAGGAAGGGGGCCCGATCGCGCTGGTGCGGAACGGCGACGTGATCACGCTCGACGCCGGAAAGAACGAAATCAGCGTGGCCGTCAGCGACGCTGAGCTGAACAATCGCAAGGCCGCTTGGAAAATGCCGCCGTACAAGGCCACCCGCGGCACGCTGTACAAGTACATCAAAAACGTGAAGAACGCCTCCGAAGGTTGCGTGACGGACGAATAACCGATCGAGATGGTAAAATCCGGATCATCAGCGCTCGCAAGGCAACCCAACGTAACCATTCACGGGCCAAGAGAGGGGGACAGGCACATTTTCCCGGGAACCGCGTTGGACAACCTCCTGACAGAACGATGCACCTCTGGCGAATTCGCCGGGAAAATGAGCCAGTCCCCGGCCCGTGAACGGTTACCAGCCCATCGGGAAATTCTTATGCTATGGTTTCCTTAGACTGCAAGCGTGGAGCAATCCCCGCTGGGCATGCGGCGAGGTGCAACCCTTTGTGCTTCGCCTGGTCCCTTCCGTTTTCACCTCGCGTTGATTCCTGGCCAAGTCAGCTGATGGCGCGGCGAATTGCCGTGGACCGTTCAGCCCCCCTTAAGTTTCCAGCCTCGTTTGTTTTCGCTGTGGGCACGAGGAAGCAACCTTGCGATGCTGCTCGTCCGTCGCGCTCGATCACGTCCCATGCGCGTTATTCCCATCTCTCCGTTGCCGTTTGGGCCCTCGCTGCCGCGGCGGCTGGAGCGGATTGCACACACGATTCTGCCGCGGCTGGCGTGGACGTTCCGCGTTGTTGGGCGGCCCTGGTGCGATCAGGCGGGACCAATCGACACGGAGAGCCGCAGATGCTTTCGCGAAGCCCAGCACTTGCCTAACGGCTTTATCT
>SXHT01000097.1 GCA_005773095.1 Planctomycetaceae bacterium | reverse complement strand
GGCTTTGCCGGCCGTGGATGGGAAAGTCACGCGAATCCGGCCGGCACAGCCGGCCCTACAGCGGATAACTGATTGCCCCTGCCAGGTCAACCAGGGCCAATCCGTGTTTTACATGCGGCAACCTCGTAGGGCCGGCGTTGCCGGCCGGGGATGGGAAAGTCACGCGAATCCGGCCGGCACAGCCGGCCCTACAGCGGATAACTGATTGCCCCTGCCTGAACTGCCCGCCCCTTGTACGAACATTCCTCGCGCCATTACGATCACGCATGATACGTTCCTGCTCGGTTCTTTTTTCCCGGCGGCGGGGGAATCGTGACACGTTATCTGCGAAAGGGTCCCTGCGATGCAGTTCGATCATGTCGGCATCATCACGACGGAGAAGAAGGCTGACGAAATGTACGTGCCGGCCACCAAGGTTTGGGTCACCCGGTTTCAGGATCATCCCTATCGCGTTGAGTGGCTCCGCTTCGAGCCGGATAGCCCCGTGACCGGCCCGGTGCGCCAGCTGCCGCACGTCGCCTATCGCGTCGACAGCATTCCGAAAGCGGCCCAGGGACTGAAGGTGCTTTTGGAACCGTTCGACGCCGGAATCGCCGTGGTTGGTTTTTATGAAACGATCGATGGCGCGGTGGTTGAGTTCATGGAGTACCCGAAAGACTAGCTGTCATGCCCAGCGCGATCAAGAATGTGCTGATCACAGGCGCCAGCGGCAAGCTGGGCGCGCCGTTGTGCCGGGCGTTGCTGGAACGCGAATATCGCGTGGTAGCGCTCAAGCATCGCTTCCCGGTCGGCGTGGAAGGCGTGGAAGAAGTTCAGGGAAGCGTGGCGGATGCCAGGTTGATGGAAGAATTGGTGAGTCGAAGTGACGCCGTCATTCATTTGGCAACCAGCAAGGAGGATCGCGAGGCGCTTATTCCGGTCAGCATCCAAGGAACGTTCAACCTGCTGGAAGCGGCTATGCACACGCGCTCGCCCAAACGAGTGATTCTGGCAAGCGGCGATGCCGTCAATGGAATCTACTTTAACCCGCAGCCAGTGCCAATTCGCGAAGATATGCCGTGCAAGGCATATCCCGGCTACTATGCCCTTTCCAAAGTGCTGGAAGAGGAAATGTTTCGGCAGTATTATTACCAGGCCAGAGTGCCCACGGTCTGCCTGCGGATTTCCTGGATTCACGCCGAGGACGATATTCTCAATCATCTGACCGTCGCCGGCGAGTCGTTTGGAATACCGCGATGGCGCGATTTGATGAACGACGAGCAGCGGGCTTACTACAGGGACTCGCGCAACGCCGCGGTGGCTTTGCGACATC
Source organism: Planctomycetaceae bacterium (assembly GCA_005773095.1). Taxonomy (GTDB): domain Bacteria; phylum Planctomycetota; class Planctomycetia; order Pirellulales; family PALSA-1355; genus SXHT01. The sequence goes on along the minus strand of SXHT01000097.1, from coordinate 18,164 downwards.
CAAATGGTCAGCCCGTGCGCCGGCAGGTTGTCGCCGTGGACGACGTTGTGCAGGCGTTTCTGCTTGCGCTGCAGCGCGAACAGATCGAAGGTGAAACTTTCATGATCGCCATGAACGATCCTTTCGATTACCTCGCGGCCGCGCAGTATGCCGCAAAAAAGCTGGACCTGGACGTCCTGGATCTCGTCGATCCCGTCGCTCAGGACTTCAGCATCGATACCTGTAAGGCTCGCTACGTGCTCGGCCATCAGCCCCAGTGCGACATTCACGGCCTGATCGATCGCGCCGTCGACTTTCGCCGTTCGGGAACAAAGCGCCGTCCGCGGTCGGGATACCAAGGTTAAGGGGCGTAAACTTGCAACCCCCTTTGCCCGTGCCGGAGGGGACGGGCTGAGGTGAGGGGGGCCGGCGAAAACCTGGAGAAATTTTCCGATGAACTTGCAAGATCAAGTGATTCTGGTTACGGGGGGCACCTCGGGGATCGGCGCGGCTTGCACCGAGCTGTTTGCCCGAAACGGAGCAAAAGTCATAGCCGCCTCAATTCAAGAAGAAGCGGGCAGAGAGCTTGCGAATCGCCTGAATGCCGCAGGGCACCGATGCGAATTCCAGTATTGCGACACCAGCCGGGAAGCGGATGTCAAGGCCACGGTGGAAATGGCCGTCGCGAAGTTCGGCCGGCTCGATGCGGTACATGCCAATGCCGGCGTCCTGCGCACTCAAAAGATCACGGATCTCACGGTCGAGGATTTTCACATCCTGTTTAACGTCAACGTGTTGGGGCCCGCGCTGATCTGCAAGTACGCCGTCCCTGTCATGGAACGGCAAGGTCAAGGCGTGATTTGTTTCACGACCTCGGTCGCCGCCGAGATAGGTTTCCCAGCCCACGGTGTCTACGGCGCCACGAAGGCGGCTATCGTTGCGCTGATGCGCTCGCTCGTTACGGATCACAGCCCCCACGGCGTGCGTTTCGTGGCCGTGAGTCCGGGCACGATCGACACGCCGATGCTGGCCGCCTCGTGCGCCGGCTGGGATAAGCCGCGCGAAGCGATCTACGCCGACGTGGCGCAGCGCATTCCCGTCCGCCGCCTGGGTCAACCGATCGACGTCGCCAATACGGTGGCCTTTCTGTTGAGTGATCAGGCCGGCTTCATCAACGGCAGCGTGGTCTACTTGGAGGGAGGCACCCGCTGCTTGCCCCCCTGGTAATTCGCGGCCGCGACCGTTCAGCCTGGTGTCGTTTCTTCGAATGGCATCAAGTTCGTCTGCAACTGCCGTGGCTGTCAGGAGTTGCCCCGACACTTCTCGCGGTTTGTTCATCAGATCATATTCCTTCCGAACGCGAATACTCGTCAGTCTGGGTGTAATAATTCTTGCACAAATCCGGCAAGTGACGTTGACGTGCGGCGCGACGGTTTGGTATTTCTCTCGCCCCTTCAGGATTCTCGTCTGATCACGAACTCGCGGTGCGCACTAGCCGTGCGCAGCTGAATCATGAGCCGATCACTGCTGTTTGCCGCCTTGCTGTCGTCCCTCCTGGGCCCTTGGTCGATTGCACGCGCCGAGGAGACTTCCGAGGATCGACCCCCCAAGAGCGTTTCATGGCGCTACGACGCCGTGGGACGGCTTGTGCGCAATCATCAAGGCCAGGGCAAAGATTCTCCTCCGTACGTGCTGCTGGACAAGACCGGGAAGCCGCGCTGCTACATTACCCCCGGCGAGGGGGTCGATGTTCGTTCGTTGGTCAACGCGCGAGTCGGCGTGCGAGGCTCGGTGAAGGCCATCGCCGGCGATCCCTTGCCGCACATCGTGGCCCGTGGCGTGCGACCCGTCGCCGATCCCGCGTCCACGGCCGCAAAGCCCCCCGACAACATGGCTGGTGGTCAGGTGGAGCTGGCCGCGGCCACGGAAGAACTGGTCTCGCCCACCGCAGAGCCCCGAAACACCATGACAAGTGCTCCTGAAGAGATCGACGGTGGAACCATCGTTGAAGGCGGAGCCGGCGGCGGCGCGATGGCCGGCCCCAATGTGGGACCTCAGTTCCACGATGAACCGGGATCGTTCGGGCAGGGGGACGACCTCGGTCACGGCGACTGTGAGGAGGGTCGTTGCGATCATGATTGCTGCCCCGCGCGCCCGTGCGGCGCATGCATTGAGTGCTGCCGGGCGAACGATCCTGGCATGTGGTGGGTACGGGCCGAGTATCTGGCTTGGGCCACCAAAGGCATGTACATTCCGGCCCTGGTGACCACGGGACCCAATGCTCAGAATCCCGGCATCCTGGGGGAGCCAGGCACCGAGATTCTCTTTGGCGACCAGACAATCAACAACGAGATTCGCAGCGGCGGGCGGATCTCATTTGGCAACTGGCTCGATTGCAGCCAAACGTGGGGCGTCGGCGGTGAATACTTTGCCCTGGAGGACGAGCGTACCAACTTCTTTGCGGAATCGGATGTGAATGGCGTGCCGACGATTTCACGGCCGTTTTTCACGGTCTTCGGTTTCAATGCCGACGGGACACCTAAACCGGCCGGCGAAAACGCTGAGCTCGTGGCTCTGGATGACGTGATTGCGGGGAGTGTCGAGGTGGAGACGAGCACCGCGTTCCAAGGAGCGGGGGGCTACCTGCGCTACAACATCTGCTGCAAAAACATGTGCTGGCCCGCTTGCTGCTGCTGCGATCCCTGCAACGCGTCGCGTGGAACGCCGGGGGGCCTGCGCGTGGGCCTGATCGGCGGCTACCGTTTTTACAAGCTTCGAGATTCCGTCAGCATCACTGAAGATTTGCGGTCGCTGTTGACCGAAGAGCCAGGTGAGTTCCTGATCAACGACCGTTTCTCAACAAGTAACAAGTTCGACGGTGCCGAAATTGGATTCGTGGTGGACGCCCGCAGGGCCTGCTGGACCGCGGAGCTGATGGGCCGAATTGCGATCGGCGGCAACAAGCAGCGCGTGCGCATCAACGGCTCGACCGTCATCACCAACAGCCTCGCCGACGACGGCGAGTATGTGGGAGGTCTGCTCGCGCTGCCGACGAACATTGGCAACTACAACCGCAGCACGTTTGCCGTGATCCCCCAGTTGAACGCCAACCTGGGATACAACATCACGCGGAGATTGAAAGTCGTCTGCGGCTACACGTTGATCTACTGGAGTTCCGTGGTGCGGGCCGGCGACCAGATCAGCCTGGACGTGAACGAAACGTTCATCCCGCGTGCATTTGATATGCCCGAAGGCCCCGAACGTCCCGCCTTCGCTTGGCGCAATAGCGATTTTTGGGCCCATGGTGTCAACGTGGGTTTGGATTTTCGCTTCTGATCTTCTTCCGCACGATCAGCGGCGCGCCGCCGGCACTTCGCACCTGATGGGGCCGCCTGGTGGGCGATCCTGTTGCGCAGAGTCAATGTCATTCGCAGATCAGGCGAACGGCCAAAGGATCAGTTGGGTCGCATTGGGTCAGCGTTCGGATCACGTCCGAGAGCATCTTGCGCTTGCCGAGCTGCTTCAAACAGTGTGCCAGCCCTTTGCCGGCTTCGTAAAAAGCTTTATTGGTGTCCAACCGGTACGGCAACGGACCAGGGCACCCTGCGGCGTCCAGCGCCTTTTTTCCGATCTGAAATGCGTAACCGAAATGGCCGCGTGCGAGCGTGATGTCGTTTTCCTGAAGGGCCAACTCGCCAAGAGTTTTATGGGCTTCCATAAAGTCGCTGCAACCGTTGAGCAGCCAGCGCAGCTCGTCGATCGCGATGTCGATCTCGTCCGCCTCGATCATTTTATGGACTTCCTCCAGGTCGTCCATCCGATCGAGAGCACAGCGCGGGTGGATGAACTCCCAGGCGTTTTCTCCGGCGACCTTGCGGACGCGCAGTTGTGTGGGGGATCGGCCCACCGGTTTCGGCTGTGGGGGCTTTGACTTGCCGTTTTGCGGACGCCGTTTGGCCATCGAGCGGGATTATCGAACGGCGGAGTTGCGCTGTAAAGGTGGAGTTACGGGGTCGGAGTATTGCCTGCCGGAACCTCCCCGTTCGACCGTGCTGAAAGACCGCCCCAGGTCGGAACTTCCGCGAACCCGGCTCCCGACCTCGCTACGGCAACGCTACAATGCGGCCCATGCCGAAAGCGCTCGTTCATGATCCTCTTCCCGATCGTCGCTGGCGACAATCATTCCGCCGCAAGCTGCTGGCGTGGTTCAATCGCCACCAGCGCGATTTACCCTGGCGTCGCTCGCAAGATCCGTATCGAATCTGGCTGAGCGAGATCATGCTGCAACAAACGCAAGTAGCCACGGTCACCGCTTACTACCAACGATTTCTCTCACGATTTCCCACGATTTCCGCGCTCGCCGGCGCCGAGGAAACCGACGTGCTGCGGCAATGGGAAGGACTGGGTTACTACCGCCGTGCTCGGCAACTGCACGCGGCGGCGAAGAGGATTGTCGCAGAGCATGGCGGCCGGTTTCCCCGCGACTTGCACATGATGGAGAAGCTACCCGGCATCGGCCGCTACACCGCGGGGGCGATTGCTTCGATCGCGTTCGATGTGCGGGCGCCAATTCTCGAGGCCAACACCGTCAGGCTCCACAGCCGGCTGTTGGGGTTTCGCGGCGACCCGACCAGCGTCCCGGGCCAGCGGCTGCTGTGGCGATTTGCCGAGGCGATTTTACCCAAGCGAGGTTCGGGCGATCTCAACCAGGCACTGATGGAACTGGGCAGCCTGATTTGCACCCCCCGCGCGCCATGCTGCGAGGCATGTCCTGTGCGATCGCTTTGTCCGACGCAAATCGGTGGTTGGCAGGACGTGATTCCCGCCCCTAAGCGCAAGACAAAGTTTGAGAACGTTCGTGAAGCGGCGGTCGTAGTCAGGCGATCGGGAAAGGTTCTGCTGCGCAAGCGTTCTGATGGCGAGCGCTGGGCTGGCCTGTGGGATTTCGTGCGGTTTCCGCTCTGCGCGCTGCGAGGGGACGATTTGACGCGCGAGCTCTCTCAGAAGGTTTACGAACAGGTTGGAGTGAAGATCCAGCCAGGTCAACTAAGGACAACGATCCAACATGCTGTCACTCGTTTTCGCATCACGCTCGAATGTTTCGAGTGTGCGTATCTTTCGGGCGCCACGACGGCTTCGCGCCGGGCCAGCATGGCGTGGGTCACACCCTGTCGATTGGGCGAATATCCCTTGAGTGCAAGCGGCCGGAAGCTGGCGGTGTTGATCGCGTCGTGGGGAGTGCTTGAGGAGTGACGCGACGGTTACAGCGCAGAAGCTGCGGCGGGCAAATCTTCGGCGACGATTGTCAGGCCGCCGCTGGCGCGCAACTCCACATGATAGAGTTTCCCGGGGCGGAGCTTGATCGAGGGAGCCTCGCCGTGGGCAGCGCGAACGCCGGCTTTCTCCGCCAGTGCTGGATTGTTGGCGTACTCCCAGAATTGTTCCCAGATCTTCCGTTCATCGGCGCTCACCTGCTCGCCATGGCGATAGACGACCGGCTCGGCGCCCTCGCGGTCGAGTGGAAAGCCATCGACCGGTTTTTGCGTTTCGCCGAACAAGCGGCGGAAGAGGCAGACGGAAGTGGCGCCCAGCGGATTACCCGACTCCACCAGTCGGTCGTCGTACTTGACAACCCAGGCGTCGATGTACACGAGGTCGCCGTCGATTGTGACTTTGTGCGAACGATCAAGCGGGTTGCCTGAATCGTCCACTTCGACGAACTCAATCGTCGTGGCGGTTTTGCCTTCGGCATCTTTGGATTGATCGAGCACTTTGATCTCGGCCATCCGACGATCGACTTTCAACAGCCGATTGGCCAGATCAAGATCGTGAATCTGCTTATCCTTGACGACGATATCGGCATTGAGCTGGTGGATCTTCTGGTCGCGCTGCCTGAGCTGCTCGGCCGATCGGCGCAGATCTTCTTCGAGCTGAAAGTGCCGGTGGTAAGCCTGGTAGCCGGCGAAGCCACCGACTCCCAATAGCACAACCAAGCCGAGCGTGGCGACGCCTCGCACCAGATTACCGATCGCCGTAAGCGCATTCGCCATCGATGAATCTCCGATCGCTTGTCCCGCATTCTTCGCGGAATTATACGGCATACCCCCTGTCCGCGGCTATGCGATTTCACAGTCCGACAACGCTTTTCCGATCGGAGTCCATCAGCGTTGATCTGCGGTTGATTGGATGCTACGTACCCGATACTCCGAGCAATCTGTCAACCGCTGCACCGATATCGCTTTGGGCCAGCAGTGACTCGCCCACGAGCATCGCATCTACTCCGGCGGCTTGCAGTCGCTGCACATCATCACGGCTCCGGATGCCGCTCTCGGCGACCAGCACGCATAGGTCGGGAACACGATCGCAAAGTCGCAACGTGTGCTCCAGGTCAACCTCAAACGTGTGCAGGTTGCGGTTGTTGACGCCGATCAGCGTTGCCCCGGCATCGAATACCCGCTGCAAGTTGCCCGGCTCGTAAAGTTCCACCAGCGGCGTCATCCCCAGCGCGACGGCCTCGTTGTAAAGCTTGCGGAGGTTGCAGTCGTCGAGGCATTCGGCGATCAAGAGCACCGCGTCAGCGCCAAGGGCCCGAGCCTGGTAAAGCTGGTAAACGTCCAGAATAAAATCCTTCCGCAGCAGCGGGATTCCAACTGCGGCGCGCACGTCGCGCAGATCGTCGAGGTGGCCCTGGAAATAAGGCGCGTCGGTGAGCACGCTCAGGCAACTGGCTCCATGCGCTTCGTAGATTTTGCCGATCTTGACGGGATCGAAATCTTCGCGGATCAGACCCTTCGAGGGGCTGGCCTTTTTAACTTCCGCGATCAGCTTGATCGGCCCGGGTACTGCCAGCGGACTAAAAAAATCGCGCGGCGTTGGAGCGCAGGCGGCCATTTCGCGGAGGTCGCGCTCGGGCAGCGCGGCCTTGGCCGCGGCAATCTCCTGCCGTTTGGTGGCGACGATCTTGTCGAGAATGGTGCTCAATGCTTGAAATGGCGGCGGCCGGTCAGGATCATGGCTATGCCGTGCTGGTTTGCGGCGGCGATGACCTCGTCGTCTTTTCTTGAACCGCCGGGCTGGATGATTGCGGCGATGCCGGCGGCGGCGGCTTGCTCGACTGAGTCGGGGAACGGAAAAAACGCATCGCTGGCCAGGACGGCTGCACGCGCACGATTGCCCGCTTTGCGAAGGGCGATCTGGGTGGAATCAACGCGGCTCATTTGCCCCGCCCCCACGCCCCACAAGGCCCGTTCTTGGGCGACGACGATCGCATTGGATTTAACGTGCCGCACAATGGCCCAAGCAAATCGCAGGTCGGAGTACTGGGCATCGCTGGGTTGCCTCGTTGTCGCGACGCGCCAGGGGCTCTCCGGGTCAGGCTGGTTGTCCGCCTGTTGCACCAGCAAACCGCCGACGATCTGGCGAACCTCCAGCGACGGTTTGGCAGTTTCGAGCGAACCGACTTCCAGTAGCCGGACATTGGCTTTCCATTTCGGTCGCGTGGTGAGAATTTCGATCGCTTCCGGGGCAAATCCTGGCGCCACAATGGCTTCGATGAACCGGTCTGGCTCGGCAAGCACCTCCGCCGTCGCCGCATCCACCACGCGGTTGAAGCCAAGCACCGATCCAAACGCGCTCACAGGATCGCCGTCGAATGCCCGCCGCGCAGCTTCGGCGAGCGCCTGCGCGGTAGCCGCACCACAAGGATTATTGTGCTTGATCACGACCGCTGAGGAGCCGTTGAGCGAGCGTGCAATGGCCAGCGCGCTGTCAAGATCGAGCAAGTTGTTGTAGGAGAGCTCCTTGCCGCTGAGAAACCGCGCATGGACGAGACTCGCTCCCACCAGATCGGGCTGTTCGTAGATCGCCGCCTGTTGATGGGGGTTCTCGCCGTAACGAAGTGAAGCGCGCCGCCGCAACGGCAACGTGAGCGCCGCGGGAAACAGTTCCACCGAATGCACCTGTCCTGCCAGGTAGGATGCGATCGCCGCGTCGTATTGGGCCGTGCGGGCGAACGCCGCCTGAGCGAGCGAACGTCGCAGCTCTGGCGTCGTGCAACCGCCGGCGCGGATTTCTTCCAGCACGTCGCGATACTGGCTGGCATCGGAGACGACCGTGATGAACGCATGATTCTTCGCAGCGCCACGGAGCAGACTGGGGCCGCCAATGTCAATGTTTTCAATCGCTTCGTCAAACGTTACCTCCGGCCTGGCGACCGTCTGCTCGAACGGATAAAGATTGACCACCACCAACTCGAAGGTCAGGATGCCGTGCCTGGCCAGCGCCATCATATCTTCGGGGCGGTCGTGCCGCGCCAGAATGCCGCCGTGGATTTTGGGATGCAGGGTCTTGACGCGACCATCGAGCATCTCCGCGAAACCGGTGTACTCGGCCACGTCGCGGACAGCCAGATGCTGATCTTCTAGAAATGTGCGGGTGCCGCCGGTGCTAAACAGCTCCACTCCGGCGGCAGCCAATCCGTGGGCGAATTCGGCCAGCCCGGTCTTGTCGCTGACGCTGATGACGGCACGGCGGATTGGGGGGGAGGACGGCATGGCAGGCAACATGGGGGACGGCAACTAGCCGGCCGCGTACCGTACCGCCGACTGTTCCTTTGGTGTAAGAAGTTCCTGCCGCAACGTCAACCGGCGAAGAGAGTCATCCTGGGTGGATCATTCTTCCTGGGTCGAACCGTGGTCGAGCGGATGGCGTATGGTAACCGTTCATGGGCCATGAGAGGGGGACAGGCACATTTTCCCGGGAACCAGGTTGGACAACCTTCTGACAGAACGATGCGCCTTTCGCGCGAATTCGCCGAGAAAATGAGCCAGGCCCCGGCCCGCGAACGGTTACCATCAATCTACAGCTTTTCTGGTTCGAGCAGGCTGCGCGGCCTGAGTAGACCGTTGGCCAAGCGTTTGCCGGCAAGATCGGGCAGGGCGACGCTGTCGGTTTCGCTGCTATACAACAATCTCGCAGGAGAAAATGTGCCGACGGCGAAGTCGATCGTGCCCTTGGTGTCGCTGACCGACAATGCACCGTTCTGCAATTTCAGCTTGAGATCCGTCGTGATTGTGACCGTGACGCCGGTGTGATTGGTGACGCTTCTAAACCGGACGGGAACGGGTTCGTTGGATTTTAAGAGCGTGTCGATCGCCAGCGGGGTCTTGCACTCCACCTCATTGATAGGACCCACAAGCCGGATTCGCACCCGGCCGGGGTCGTTGGGGTCTTGAAGAAAGCGGATGGCGTCAAAACGAATCTTGATGCCCGGAGAATCCTTATCGTCGGGCGGCGTCAGCCCTGGCTTGATGTTCTTGTTGCGCTCGTCTTTGAGAAGCTGTGCGATGGCCTGCTGATTTGCATTGGCATGCAGCAATTCTTTTTCAGGGCAGGGTTGATCGGGGGATTGAGCATCGGTGAGCTGAAAAACTGCGGTCGTTTCGTCGTCAGCAAAAAACGACGGCGGGTTTTTCGCGCCATCCAACTTCTGCTCCTGAAGCGGTCGCCCCGACCCACCCTCGTCGGCCAAAAGGAGATCGGCAGCCACCAGAGTCGCGACAACAACGAGTAGCAGAGCGGATAGTCTGAAGAATCCCATCCACGTTAATGTAGCGTAATCGATCCCCATGTCATCCCTGGTGGACCCCATCCCATCGAATTTACTGGCTGGTTATGGCATGGAAACTTTCCCCCTCCCCCGGGCGTCAAACTACTATCCACGCTCGGTCAGATGACTTGATCGATGCTCTTCCCATCTTTATCACAGGAACCGAACATGCGATCCTCGGGTGCTTGGCTGGTGATTGCCCTGGTGACCGGTGCGATTCGTCTCGTGGCCCAGGAGCCCGCCAAACCCGGCGACGCGCCGCTTTCCGACGCATCATCACCGAGCCCTCCGCGCGAGCAGACGATCTACGTACCCTACGACAAGCTGCGCGACACCTTTGAGAAGCAAGGGCGCGGCGTGTTCATTCCTTACGAGCGTTTTCAAGAATTATGGAAGGCGGCTCGCAAACACGAACGCCCGGTCACCGACGTAAAACCCCCGGTCGCGGCCGTGATCGTCGAGGCCGACAACGAAGCGACCATCGCTGAGGAAACCGTGCAGGTTAAGTCTCGGTTGATGATTGACCTGCTCGCCAGCGGTTGGATCGAGGTGCCGCTGAGACTCAACGACGCGGGAGTTATCTCGGCGGTGCTGGTGTCGGCGGACGGCAAGGAGGAACCAGCCCGGCTTGCCATCGGCGAAGCCGGCGGCCACGAATTGCTCGTTGAGAACAGGAACAAGGCGGCACAATCGGTCGTGCTGCGACTGGAGTACGCCAAGAAGTTTAACAAGACGCCGGGGCGCAACGATGTTTCGTTTGCCGCGCCGCAAGCGGCGGTGAATCGCTGGCGCGTGCGTGTGCCCGAAAGCGGCGTGAAGATTAACATCGATCCGCTGATTGCCGCGACGGAGGCGCCGGCAAAAGCCGGTGAAGCACAGCCCGGCGAAGAGTTAAAGCCAGCCGCGGAGACGGTGCTCCTGGCGTTCGTCGGCACGGCGCCCTCGGTCAAGATCGACTGGACGGCCAAAGCGGAAGGAGCCAGCGGCCTGGCGGCGCTGGCCAGCGTTGAGACGCAGCAGGTGGTGCGTGTCGAAGAAGGAGCAATTCGCACGCGCGCTCGGCTGACGTACACGATCAGCCGAGCCGTATTAACGCAGTTGACGATCGCGGTGCCGGCCACTCAGAAAGTGGTCAACGTTTCGGAAGCGAATGTGCGGCAATGGTCGGTCGAGGCGGATGGCGAACAGCAGAAGATCAGCGTGCAACTGTTCGAGCCCGCGCGACATACAGAGACGGTCCAGATTGAACTCGAACAAATCGTCGATCCGCCCGGCGCGGCAGATGAAGATCACGCAAAACCTGTGGAGGGGGGCAGTCGGCGGACGATCGATGTGCCGCTGATCAAGGTTCTGGATGCCTCGCGGCAGCAGGGCGTGGTGGTCGTGGACGTCGTCGAGGGGCTGCAGGTGGAAGCCGGCAGGCGCGATGGATTGGTGCAGATTGACGCGGCGGAATTGCCGCCGCCGCTGGCTCAACAACCGCATGCGCTCGCGTTTCGCTATGCCGCGCTGCCGTTCAAATTGACGCTTGACTCGGTCAAGGTCAGGCCGCGGGTCGCTGCCGATGAACTGCTGCTCGCCATTCTGGAACCCGAGCAATGGACACTCGATCTGCACGTGGCATTCACCCTGGAACGCGCTGGGGTTTTTGAGCTCGAATTCGCTCTACCTGCCGGGTTCGAACTGCGCGAGGTGCGCGGCGACGCCATCAGCGGCGCAGAACCTGCCCAGGTCGAAGCCTATCGCCTGGAAGGCGAGGATAAGACCCGATTGGTCGTCCATCTATCGCGCAAGGCGCTGGGCCGGGTCGGGCTTTTTGTGCAGTTGCAACGGCGGCTCGACGATGCGAACCTGTTGGGTCCAACCGGCAAAACGTCGGACTTGGCCCTGCCCATTCCACGCGTGGCGCCAGAATCAATCGAACGCATGAATGGTCGACTGGTGTTATACACGCCCGAGAGTTTGCGCGCGACTCCCGGCAAGCACTTGGGCCTGCGGAGCGTGTCGCTGACGGAATCGCTTGCGAACGCCGCGCCGCCACCCCAAGAAACACGTGCGGCCGCCCGACCTGTTTCATCCTTTGTGTTTACCAAGGCACCGGCGGAATTGATGCTCGCGGTGGAGCGTCGCAAGCCCTACGTTTCGGTGGGCCAGCTGTTGGCGATGCGCGTCGATCCTGGCATGGTGAAGTATCAGGCGAGCTTCCATTACGACATCCGCTACAGCGGCGTGAAGAACCTGCGAATCGACGTGCCCACCGAGCTGGCGGCCGAGATTCGCAACAATACCCCCGGCATTTCCGAGAAACCCATGGAGCCTGCGCCGGCGGATCTTGAAAAGGGATACACGGCTTGGAGCTTGACGGGCGAGACCGAGCTGATGGGCGCCGTGGTGGTGCGTCTGTCGTGGGAGCACAAGCTCGAGCATCTTGAGGCGGGAAAGCGGATCGAGCTGATCACGCCCCAGTTGCGTCCACGCGACGTGGATCGCGCGTGGGGTCAGGTGGTATTGGTCAAGGCCGAGACCATCGACCTGGTCGCCTCGGAAACGCCGGCTGGCTTACGGCCGATCGATCCTCAGCACGATCTGATGCCGAACTCGAATGTGCCTGATGCGGCGCTAGCGTTTGAGTTTCATGACGATTGGTCACTGGGCGTCACCGCGACGCGTTATCAGCTTGAGTCGGTCAAGCATACGAGTATCGAGCGCGGCGTGATTCGCGCAATGGTCACTCGCGGCGGTCAGATTGCCGTGCAGGCGCTATTCCGTATGCGCAGTGCCCGGCAACGTCTGGCCGTGGCATTGCCGGCCAGCGTGGAATTTGACACCGAGCCGCTGCGTATCGACGACCAGCCCGCTCCGCTGGAACGTGGCGCTAAGGGGGAGTTCTTTGTGCCGTTGGTGGGACGCGGCAACAACCAGGCATTTCTGCTGGAGCTGCGCTATTCCTTGCCGGCCAGCCAGACTCGTATTGAACTCCCGGCCTTTCCCGACGAGCCGGCGGTGCAAAAAGTGTTTATCTCGGCATTCCTTCCGCAGGAACTCAGTCTGTTGGGATATCAGGGACCATGGACCGAAGAACAAGACTGGTACTACGCGACGCCGTACCGACGGCTGCCCGCGCCGCGTTTCACCGATGCGCACTTGATGAACTGGGTGCGCGAGGGCGTTGCGCTGAGCGGCAACCCGACCGATACATTTCCGACGGACGGTCAGTCGTTTGTCTACAGCACGCTACGACCAGAGCCCGGCGAGGCGGGCAGCCTGCGGCTATCGACGATGAATGGCAAATGGCTGCATGGATTGATCTTTGTCGGCGTGTTGGGACTGGGCATCGCGCTGACTCGCAGACCTATCGCTGATCGCGCGGTGGCGCTGGTCGCAATTGTCATCGGACTATTGTTGATCGGCGTCTTCCTGCCGATATTCTCCACCCAGGTGATGTATGGCGGATTGTGGCTGGCGATGGTGCTGACGGCGCTGGTTTGGTTCGCGGCGTGGGCGATCAAACGCCGCACACTTCCGCGACAAGTAGCGGCAACGCCGACCGAAGTTGCGAGGGTGCCGGGGTCAGAGCGAAGCGATGGCCCCGATGAACCAAAGCCAGGGCCTTCTCTTCAGTCAGAACCTGCCACCCCGCCGCCAGGCGCCGACGCGCCGAGCGAAGGAGGCGAGACTCATGTTTAGTATCAGAACACGAACGTTCCTGTATGGCTGCCGCCCCTCGGAAGGAAGGGCTGGGGAGGGGGGCTTTCTCCGACGCGGATCGGTTTTCCTGAACAAGGCGACTCCCCCTCCCCGACCCTCCCCGCAACGGGGGAGGGAGCCGGACAAGTTTGTATTTGGGATTTTCCTGGTTCTTGCATTTCTGGCAACGACCGCGATTGGTCGCGCCGAGGAGCACGTTCCCGAGCCGGCGGTGCGCGAAATCTTCGTGCCGTTTGCCGATTTGCACGTGATTCTGGCTGGCGAAATCGAGCGAGTGTTCATGTCGCGGGAAGAGTATGAGGCCCTCGTCGAGAAAGCCAAACAAGCCACGAAGCCCGCGGAGACCACGCAACCGGCAGCGGTGCTTTCGGCCGACTACACGGCTACGATCGAAGAAAACCGAGCTCGCATTGTGGGCAATCTCGTGGTGACTGCTCCCGATGACAATCTGAGTGCGGTGGAGCTTGATCTATCGGGAGTGGCCTTGCGCTCAGCGACGCTCGACGAAAGGCCGGCGCCGCTGGGTCGCAATCCGGCCGGCCTACCGGTGCTCTTCGTCAGCGGTGCGGGCCGCCACGAGCTCAGGCTGGAAATCTTGGCGCCGGTCGAGACGGCGACGGCCCAGCGCACGTTTTCATTTCAGGTGCCGACGCCGCCGGCCGCTCGTTTACGACTGACGGTTCCCGGCAACGTTGAAATCAAAAGCGGCGCTACGATCATCGAGCGCAACGAAGACGCGGCCAGGCAACAAACCGTCTTCGAACTGCTGCCCCGACGCAGGCAAAATAACCTGGTCATGTCGCTCAACAACCGGCAACTCCAGAAAGATCGAATCATCGTCGCCCATAGCGTGCTCTTCGACGAAATTACCACCGCCTACGAGCAACTGCACGTAACGATGTCGCTTTCCGTGTTGCACGGCGCGGCGGAGCAGTTTCAGTTCGAAGTGCCCGCGGGTTTCGAGGTGCTCAGTGTCCAGGCGCCCCAAGTGGCGCGGTGGGCGGTTTCGGCCGCAGGCGACCGGAATCTGCTCGAAGTGACGTTGCACGAGCCGACAAGCGAAACGGTTTCGCTAAATATTCTAGCGGTCCGCTCACCTGCGCCACTCGAAGAATGGAATCTGCCAAAGCTGAAGGCGATGGATGTGGTGGGGCAAGCCGCCGTGATCGGCTTGTTGATCGAAAATCGCCTTAAACCCCGCGAACTGCGGCCTCACAACTTGATTTCGATCGATGCCGAAGTGCTCTCGCAAGCGATGCCCGAGAGTTTTTCAAGCAGGGCGGCGGGGCGGACGAGCGAGATCGCGCTGGCGGCGTTCTACGCTCCGCAAGTCGACTACGACTTGCAGGCCAGCTTTGCGGCTCCCCCCGCTGAGCTGCTCGTGACAACGGGCGTGTTCCTGTCGCTGGCGGAGAAGTCTCTGGACGTGCGCGGCAGCTTTGGGCTCGTTAGCGTTACCGAAAAACTGTTGGGCTTCGAGATGATCGCGCCTGCCGGATGGCAGGTGACCGAAGTTACGCTCGACGGAGGCGCGGCACTCTCGTTCGAGTCCTTCGCTGCGGCTGATGGAGCTTCGCGAGTTCAAGTGAAGCTACCGCAATCCGTGTCTGCCGGAGAATTGCAAACCGTATTCTTCCAGGCAATTCAAACGCCCGAGGGATGGCTCGACGACTGGCAGACAAAGCAGCTCGCCTTTCCGGTGTTCCGAGTCCTTAATGCGACGCGCGACTTTGGAGCGATCGCCATCCAGGCCCGCGACGACATGCGAGCCACCGCGGATCAGCTCGATCGGTTGACTCCGCTCGACGCCAACGAGAAGGGCAAGTATGGACTGTCCGACGTGCCGACCGAAATGGCGTATCGCTACGACGCCCAACCGTTTGAATTGAAATTCACGGTAGCCCGCCTCCACCCACGGAGTACGGCGCGGGTCTTGTCGTTTTTTCGATTCGATCGGGATTTGCTCACCGTTCACGACGAGATTGTGTACGAAGTGAGTGAGGCCCGCACGAGTCGATTGTCGTTCGCCCTGCCACATGGCACTCCTGCGGAGATTGCCATCACGGGGCTGGATGGTGTGGCAGTCAAGGAATCGTCGAGTGAAGTGTCGGATGGCTTGCGAGCATGGACCGTCCAACTTGCGGAACCGCGCGTCGGACCGATTCGCCTGGCGATCGATTTTCAGCAGCCTGTGGTTCCGACCATGGATGCTGGAGTTCCGCCTTTCGGCGGCATTCAATCACCGCCTAAAGACGGGACTCCAACAAGACCGCCTAAAGGCGGGACTCCAACGATTGTCACCTTGCCGATTGCGAAGGCACTTGAGGTCGCCTAACAATCGGGCACGGTCGCTGTTGAGGGTACCGCCGAACAAGATGTGCAAGTAACCACAAAGCTTCGCAAGGTGGACGTGGGCGAACTAGCGGAAGCTGACTATCAACCGGGTCGCCATCTGCTGGGTGCGTTCGGGTACGGCGGCGACAAGGCGGATATCAGCCTATCCATCACGCGCCCCGCCGGTTACGAACTGCCAACCGTGCTCGTTGAACGGGCAGAACTGATCACCGCCGTGTCGGCCAGCGGACGCAGCCAGACCGCGGCAAGGTTTCAGCTTCGATCGAAGGCACAGATGATCGAGGTGCGGCTGCCCGAGGGTTCGACGCTGTGGTCGGCTCACTTCGATGGCCAACCAGTGCTGCCCCAGAGTGAGCCGAGCAGTGGCAGTGTGCTGATCAACCTGCCGGCCACGTCCGAGGCGTTACGTCGCGATTTGCAACTGGTATATGAAACACCTGTCAATTCGATTGGATTGACGAGCGGACTGGAATTTCCCGCGCCGCAACTCTTCCTGCGAGCCGAGCAAGACAAGCTGGGGGAGGAAGTGCCGATGGCCGATCTTGTCTGGCGGCTGAACATGCCAGGCGGCTATCAAGTCGTACGCAGCGGCGGCACAGTATTCAGCGAAGACATAGAGACGCGCAATTCGCCGGTGCGGGTGGCGCTTCGTGCCGTGATGGAGCACTCGCCGTTTGTATCAATTCAGGCGGCCCGCGAATCACGTCGTCGGGCGTCGGCATTGAATCGTCTGAACGAACTTGAGCGCGGGCTGCAAGACCAACACGATGGATATGGCAATTTGCCCGCTCCGGCCGACGGCAGCGAACCCGCGGCCGGGGCAACATCTGAAGAGTCTGGCATCGTCTCAGAAAAGGCCGCCGACGCGCCGTCGGCCGACGCTGATCGCAAACCGATAGTCCGGGTTGAGGATTTGGAGTCTCCGTCTGAAGCCAACCAGCCAACCGGCGAAGTCGCAGCGGAGTTGGGAGATCCCTCAGCGACTGCCACACCCCCGCTGGCGATGGGACGTGCTCGCGAGTTCACCTCGGACCTCACGGCGCCGTTCCGAAAATCGTCCTGGGCGCTCGAAGGCTTGCGAAGCCTGCCAATCGAGCTGCAAACGGATGGCGTGCAGACCACGTTTCAGAGTCTGGGTGAGTCGCCGCGATTGAGTGTCACCATCGTCGATCGCCGACGGTTCCATCTGCTGGCCTGGGCAGTCGCTCTCGTGATCTTCGCGCGTGGCGTGTTGCTCACTAAGGCGCATGCGGGGCATCGGCTTCGCTACGTCGCGACCGTGATGGTCGTGGCACTGGCCCTGCCACTGGCGTTGCCGTGGTTCGAGCCACTAGCGCCCCTGTGCGATATGGCGTTTTTCGCCGCCTGCTGGCTGGCTGCTTATTACCTGATGGCGGCGATCGCCAAGCGATTTCGCCGGATGGGCCAGTTCGCCGGGCGGAAAATGCAGGAGTTGCGAGCCACGCTCGGTTTGGCTGGCCTGCTGTTGCTTGCTGTTGCAACGTGGGCGTATGCCGAGGACCCGCCGGTACCTAAGGTGAAAATTCCGGCGGACGCGATCATCGTGCCCTACGATCCAGCCAAAGGAGATCCCCTTCAACCAATGGGGCCGGTCTCGGATGGCGACCAAAAGAACAATCCATTTGCCGCCGAGAAGACTCGCCAGATTCTCGTGCCCTACGCGAAGTACGTTGACCTGACAAAAGCCGCCAACCCCGCGGAAATCCAGCGGCCGACGCCAGCCCCTTTCGCCTTTGCCGGCGCGAACTTTCGGGCGAATCTCGATGGTGGCGAATCGTTGCTTGTAGAAGGCAAACTGGAAATCGACCTGTTTGTGGAGCACGCGGTAAGTGTCCCGATTCCACTCGCCGGCGGCGCGCTCACGACGGTTACCGTCGATGGCCAGGACAAGTCGGCCAGCATCGGCCTTGCCCCGGCTCCGCCACCGCAGCCGCCCGGGAAGGGGCAGCAAGCGATACCGCAGCCCGCGGAGCCGTCGTTGATGCTCGTGCTCGCGGGACGCCGTCGCCATCGCATCGACCTGGCGATTCGTTTTCCGATCAATCGCCGAGGCGGTTGGCAGATTGCCGTGGGACGTTTACCCGTCGCTCCCGCCGCGGCACTTTCGCTGAGCGTGGCGAAGGCGAATACCGAGGTGATCGTGTCAGGCGGCGTCGATCGTGGCGTGTTTGAGACAAAACGCGACGACGAAACGCTCGAAACCGCTTTGCCCGCCGATGGCACAATCCACGTGCAATGGCGACCCAAACTGGGACGCGCGCCCGTGGATCAGAGTCTGACCG
Organism: Planctomycetaceae bacterium; assembly: GCA_005773095.1. Classification (GTDB taxonomy): domain Bacteria; phylum Planctomycetota; class Planctomycetia; order Pirellulales; family PALSA-1355; genus SXHT01. The sequence goes on along the minus strand of SXHT01000097.1, from coordinate 212 downwards.
CCCGGGCCACGGCGGTTCTCGATGTGCAGGAGGACGGGCTACGGCTCGTCTGGAACTTCGATCTGGCATTTCGCTGTCGATGGCGGTTTGAGACTGAGCCAGTTTGGCGGGGTGGCTGGGGATTGGGTTGCTTGTTAACTGGCTGGGGGAATTCGAATCGGTGGTTGCTGATTTGAGAAGTTATCGGCCTTAGGCGCACGTATTCGGGCTCC
>SXHT01000096.1 GCA_005773095.1 Planctomycetaceae bacterium | reverse complement strand
GCCACCAGCTCGGCGATCCGCGGCTCCGAATGCAACAGCATTTTGCGAACCATGTCGGGCGGAACTGCCTGTGCCGCGATGCGTTTGTCGGCCACTGCCGTGAGCAGCTCCAACGTCCAATTCGGCCGGCTGGCGAGCAGTGTCAGCGCGGCCGCTGCCACATCGGGTGTGAACCTGTCAAACCGCTTAACAACGGTCACCCCGATGGTCTCTTCGGCGTGCCGGGCAAGCGCCGTTATCGCCGCGATGCGCAGCACATCGGGCGAATCCGCATCGAGCAATTGCAAGAGCACCTCGACGCCGCCCGAATGATCGACGTCGCAAAGCACCTCGGCCAGCTCGAGTCTCGTGGGCAGGGGCGTCTGGGCGTCTGCCAGTTGTTTGAGCGCTTCGTCGATCGCGGCGGCGTCTCCCGTGCGTGCCCGGAAAGAAAGCGTATCGGCAAGCTTCGTGCGATGGAGTTGCTCGACCAGCTCCAGGGGCAAGCTGCCGAAAGAGCGTCCCTTGAAAGCCAGTTCAAATCCGCTCAAGAGCGGCAACATTTGCGTTTCATCGGGAGCAGACTTGAGCAGCCGCGCGCAACTCAACAAATCCTCGCGCGTGCCAGCAAGGGCAAACCGCCTCATCAAATGGGGGGCCACGTGCTGGGCCACCAGCGGTTGATTCCAAAGACTCTCGCCGGCGGATGCGTCGGTGAAGAGTGCCAACACCGCCGCCCCCTTCCGCGAAGATCTCAAAACGACGCGTTTCCGGGTGATAACGCCATACGCCCGGACCGTCCAGGTAGGCCGATGGCTTCGTTTGGCCGATCACGGTGATGTGCGCGATCGTGTTGCAGCCTTGCATGGCATACAGCCACCCGTCCGGTCCCCACGCCAGGCTGTTGGAGGCCGAGTGCGTATCCTCCAAGCCAAAACCCGAGAGATGCACCACCGGGTCGCCATCGGGTATGTCATCGTCGTTCGCGTCGGGATAGAAAAGCAGATACGTTGTTGATTGCCAACACCAACGAATCGGCATACAGCAAAGAGTCCCGCCATGAGTCCGGAATCTTCACGTAGCAGCGATACCAGGCGAAACCATCATGGCCTTTGAATCGCCCCTCGGCATCCTCTTCCCAAGCAGCGGGCACATGGATTGTCGACCAGCCGGTCTCCAAGGTCGCTGGTTCCTCGGCCGATGACATGCAGCACCAAAGTGTGCTAATCGACAGCCAGGCGAACGCATGTAATCGAGCGGTTGTCATCATTCTTCGTTGGCTCCTCCCATCAATCCGGCCTGCCGGGGAAAAAACGAGCTTGATCGTGTGGACCGGGTGCCCGCGGACCAACATCAAGCAACACGCCAATTCAAAGTCTGAATTATGGCTGCGGCCGAAGGCCCGGACAAGAAGAGAGCGACGAACCCGACGGTCCGATCCGTAGTTTGCCGTAGGGCCGGCTGTGCCGGCCAGAGCCAGAGTTTGAGCGATGTCGCCCTGCGCGCCCGACGAGCCTGGCGGCCGGCAAAGCCGGCCCTACAAGTTGCCAACCCTCCAACATGGATTGCCGGATTGTCCGTGGGGCCCCACGTTTGGGTTGCTCATTCGCACAGGACCGATATACTGATGAGTCAATTTTCAACTTCCGTATTTGAACACTGAGGACTGACCATGGCGCGGGTTTGTGAGGTTTGTGGCAAGGGACCGCAGTTGGGCAATAAGGTGACGACCCGCGGAAAGGCCAAGTACTTGGGAGGCGTGGGCACCAAGGTCACCGGCATCTCTCGGCGGCAGTTCAAGCCCAACTTGCAACGGCTGCACGTGACCGAAAAAGGGACCAATAAATCGGTGCTTGTCTGCACCCAGTGCATCCGCAGCGGTCGGGTGGTCAAGAAGGTGCGTCAGGCGCCCTTCAAGTTGCCGGTGGGGGCGAAAGAGTAACGGCGGCACTCGGCTACGGGCACTTGGCACTCGGGTTTGTGCCCCTGTCGCTCTGTCTCCGGTTTCCGGTTTCCTGTCATGACGCTTTCACGTGCCGATGTCGAGAAGGTGGCGCTGCTTGCTCGGTTGGAGCTTTCCTCGGCGGAACTTAATCTTCTGACGCCGCAATTGCAGCAGATCGTCGAGTATGTTGAGTCGCTCAACGAACTCAACACCGAAGGAGTCGAGCCGATGGCGCATGCCCTCGACGTGGCCAATGTGTTTGCCGAAGACGTCGTTCGCCCCAGTTTGCCGCGCGAGCAAGCCTTGGCCAATGCGCCCCATCAGGATGGCGAGTTCTATTTGGTTCCGGCCGTGCTGGGAGAGTGACGATGCGTCTCGTCGAACAAACGGCCACCCAACTGCTCGCCCAACTGAACGCCGGCGAAGTCACGTCGCTCGAACTTACGCGGGCTTGTCTTGATCAGATCCACCGAGTCGACTCGCGGGTGAAAGCATTCCTGCGTGTGCGAAGCGACGCGGCGATCGCGACGGCGGAGGAGATCGACCAGCGGCGCAAGAACGGCCAGCCGGTGGGACGTCTCGGTGGGTTGCCGGTCGCGGTCAAGGACTTGCTCTGCACGGCCGGTGAGCCTACGACCGCCGCTTCGCGGATGCTCGAGCACTTTCATCCACCCTACGACGCGACCGTCATCGCCAGGTTGCGATCCGCCGACGCCGTGATCGTCGGCAAGACGAACATGGATGAGTTCGCCATGGGCGGCTCCACGGAAAACTCGGGATTCTTTCCCACGCGCAACCCGTGGGATTTGCAGCGTACTCCGGGGGGCTCCAGCGGCGGCGCGGCAGCATCGGTGGCCGCGCGGATGACGCCGCTCTCCGTCGGCAGCGACACGGGTGGCTCGATCCGCCAGCCGGCCGGTCTGTGCGGCATCACCGGACTCAAGCCCACCTACGGCCGTGTAAGTCGCTACGGAGTCATCGCGTTCGCCAGCAGTCTCGATCAGATCGGGCCCCTGGGCCAGACGGCCGAGGATGTGGCGCTGCTGTTGGAAGTGATCGCCGGTCACGATCCGCTCGACAGCACCTCGGTCGCTCGGCCCGTGCCGCGCTATACACAATCCCTTCGCGAGCCGCTCAAGAACTTGCGACTGGGAGTGGTCCAAGAGCATTACGGCGAAGGGCTGAATCACGAAGTGGCCGCGGCGGTGCGCGAAGCGATCAACGTGTACAAATCGCTCGGTGCGAGGATCGTCGAGATCGAGCTGCCGCATGCTCGCTACGGAATCGCCACGTACTACGTGATCGCACCGTGCGAAGCGTCGAGCAACCTGGCTCGCTACGACGGCGTGCATTACGGCCACCGCGCCGATGAAAAGAGATTGATAACCGAATTGGCGGTTGAGCGGGCGCGTCTGGAACAGGCCAGCGATCAGGCGGGGCTGGATCGGCTCGATAATGCCCTGGTGAAACTCTACCGCCGCAGCCGGGCCGAGGGCTTTGGCGCGGAAGTGAAACGCCGCATCATGCTTGGCACGTACGCGCTTTCGGCGGGCTACTACGACGCATATTACGTGAGGGCGCTTAAGGTGCGTCGCTTGATTCGCAACGATTATGATGCCGCATTCAAGAGCTGCGATTTGATCGTTGGCCCGGTGACGCCCGATACCGCGTTCAATCTTGGCGAGAAATCGGCCGATCCGCTGTCGTTGTACCTGGTGGACTTATACACCGTGACGGCGAACCTGGCGGGCATCGGCGGCATCGCGCTGCCGTGTGGAATGAGCAAAGCCGGACTTCCGATAGGATTTCAGCTCCAGGGACCAGCCTTTACGGAGGAAACGTTGCTGCGCGCAGCGTACATGTTTCAACAAGCAACCAACGGGCACCAACACCCGCCGGCGATCGTCACGACGAACGCCTGATTCCTAACTCCCGTGCCCCCCTACACCTTGATCATTGGTCTGGAGACGCACGTGCAGTTGAGCACGGCGACGAAGCTGTTTTGTCGCTGCTCGACGAAATTTGGCGCGCTGCCGAATACACAGACCTGCCCCGTGTGCATCGGCATGCCGGGCACGCTGCCGGTGATGAATCGCGAAGCGTTTGAGTTGTCGCTGCGAACGGCGCTTGCACTGAACTGCTCGATTCACCAGTTCACCAAATGGGACCGCAAGCAGTACTATTATCCCGACTTGCCCAAGGGGTATCAGATCAGCCAGTACGATCTGCCGTTCAGCTACGAAGGTTGGCTGGAAATTCAAGCTCCGCTTTCCCTTGGACAAGGGAACGGGGCCGGGGCTGAGGGTTCGGCCGGCACCGCAACCCCCTCACCCCAGCACGCTCCTCCGCAGCGGGGGAGAGGGAGTCTGGTATCCAAACGGATTCGCATCATTCGCGCGCATCTGGAGGAAGATGCCGGCAAGAGCACGCACGATGAAACGGCCGGTGTGGCCGATAGCCGCATCGATCTGAACCGTGCCGGCACACCGCTGTTGGAGATTGTCAGCCATCCCGATCTTCGGTCAGCGGCGGAGACCAGGGCGTATCTCGCCGAGCTCAAGCTGCTGCTCACCTATCTTGGCGTCTCGGACTGCAACATGCAGGAAGGCAGCCTGCGAGTGGACGCCAACATCAATCTGCACATCGATACGCCGCAGGGTAAAATCGCCACGCCGATTGTGGAAGTCAAGAACATGAACAGCTTCCGCGCTGTCGAACGGGCCATGGAATACGAGGCCCCTCGGCAGTACGAAGTCTGGCAGGAAACCGGTCAAAAACTCGGCGACGTACCGAAGCAAACCCGCGGCTGGGACGATGTCCACGAACGAACCTACGGTCAGCGCCGCAAGGAAGAATCAAGCGACTATCGATACCTTCCCGATCCCGATCTCGTACCGGTCACGATCAGCGCGGAGAAGCTCGAGCAACTGCGCGCAACGCTCGGTGAGCTGCCGGCCCAACTGCGGACTCGGCTCGAATCAACCTACGGGCTTACCGCCTACGACAGCGAAGTGCTGGTGAATCAAGGCCGGGAGTTGGTGGACTACTTCGTGCAGCTGGCCGAATTGTGTGGCAACGGCAAACAGGCCAGCAACTGGATGCAGCAGGATGTAATGCGTGTGATGGGCGAACAGCATCTTTCGATCGCCGAGTATCCGATTGGTCCCGCCGCATTGGCGGAGCTGCTCAAGGCCGTGAAGGCCGGCGAGTTGGACACGACGCGCGGTCGCGAGGTATTGGCGCGGATGCTCGTCACGCGCAACAGCGCCGCCGTGGTGATCCAAGATCTAGGCATTGAGAAGGTCGACGAATCAGACATGTACGCGCTCTGCCAGGAGTTACTCAACGCGAACCCCAAGATCGTCGATGATCTGAAAAGTGGCAAGCAACAAGCCGCCGGCAGCCTGATCGGCCAGGCCAAAAAGCGAAATCCGAACATCAACCCCGCGCGATTCCGGGAAATTCTGGCCGAGTTGGTGGCAAGGGAGCCGACGAGTTAGCATTTAGGGTCGCTGACTTAGCGCAGAGTTTCATGATGATCCAGACAACCACGCAGGTAAATTCCGTTGGTTTTCTCATGTTTCGGATTCGATTTTCTCCGTGCGCCTGAGAAACGAAATCAATGCCCACGGCCAGCATCCAACCTTTCAGTAATCGCCGAAGAACTTCCCTGGTCTGCCGTTGCCGATCTCAAGTCGAAGTTGGCTCCCCGCATTGCACCGCCTGATCGGCCGAGACACCGAGCAACCGTGCCGCGTTGTTCCAGAAGATGTCTTCCACGGCAGCATCGCTGAGCCGCTCCGACCAGCAGGCCCATTTGAGGGAGCGCAGATGTTCCAGTCCGATAAGCACGGGTTCAATCTTCTGATGCATTTCTCCCCACACGGGCGAGTTTTCGTAAATCCAGAGGAATGAATCCGCGGCGGCCAATGACCGCCCCCGCATGTGGCTCACGGGTAAATCGCTCCCATACATCAGCTTGTCGTGGCCGATGATGCGAATGATCGCCTGGTGGGCCATCTGTTCGCAATTCGCGCTGGTATCAAAGTAGAGATTGTCGAGTCCTTTGAGCTGCTCCAATCCTTCCAGATTGTGGGCCGGCTGAAAACCCCGCGCGGAATGCGCCAGGATGAGCCGCATATTCGGATACATCTGGCAATATCGCCTGATCCAGTGAATGTTCGACGGATCGGCGACCGCGCGCGACTTCACCATGTGCAGCGTAATCACCCAGCCTTCCTCATGGGCAACCTTGATCAGGCTCTCCGGCAGAAATGCGGGGATCTCGGCCTCCCACGTCGGAGTGACGGCGGCAAACGTGTGATAGCACTTCAATCCATGCAGGCCGAGTCGGCGGACTTCTTGCCGCACCCATTCGGGATCGTCTTCCGGGCGGACGAAGAACTCCCCGCGAAACGCCGGGCCGTAGGCCGTTTGCTTGCCAACGAACTCGTTCATCCGCTGCCGGCCGTCGGGTAACTGAGGCGTCGCGAAACCAAGAAACAGCGCCCCGGCCTTTCGCCGCGGATGAAGTTCCGAAATCAGGGAGAGGTATTCCTTCGTGCCAATGTCTCCCGAAACTCCTGGAACCCGGAAGGCAACTTCCTGCTCCAGCCAGATGTGACAATGGGCGTCAAAGACGTATTCTGGCAAAAAGCTGTCCACTTCACGCTGAAAAAACTCCAGGTCGACGGCTCGTGAGACCTGGTGGACGCCGGCATTCGATCGTTCGGGCATCAGTCTGGTTCCTTGCTCGGAAAATTCGATTCGTTACATGCTTCCAAAAATTACTTCGCCAACAGCTCTTCGGTTCGGCGGGCCATTTCGCTTCTCCAGTCATTCAGGTTGATTTCCATACCGACCTGGTCCAGCCATTTCTGTGCGCTCTTCACGAGTCCGGCTTTTGGCTCCTGATCCTTCGCCTGGAGCAGGACGTTCTTCAGCGTGGCCAGGTAGCGCGCATCATCGTATCCTTCCCGGTAGGCTTCCCAAGAGAGAGTGTCGAAGGAAGCGGTTTTGCCGCGGAGCACGAATCCGATCGAGACATCAAACGGCCCGGCATCGCGATAGCGCGGCTGCGTGATGTGCGTGTAGGCCCAGGTCATCGTCCCGTCCAACCGGGCTTTCCAAAGTCCAAGCCCTCGCATGCGGCGATGGTGCTCCACCCAGACGTGTCCGGCGCAGGGGTCCATGTAGGTGTAAACGCGATGGCCGGCCTGATGGACTCGCTGGATTTTATCCTGCACCTCCGGCTTCAGGAGCAGGTCGACCTCCAGGCCTTCGCCGACTTCCGGCGGCATCGCCAAGAACTTCGCCGCCGGCATCAGACTGTGACGATCCGTCAAGACATGCATCGGATGGAGCATGATGGGCACATTGAGCAGATCGCCGATGCCTTCCGTATATCCAGCGTAGTGGGCGACGAAGATTCGGGCCCCGCCTTCATGAATGGACTGCCAGGCGTCGCGCTGGACCATCAACGCCGCACCGGTGGCTTCATCCGCTCCCATCAGATGCACGTCTCCGTAACCCCGCTGTCGAAGGTAATCGACGAGCTCCTTGACCTGCCGCACATTGAGCGCGTACTGCTCTTCGCTGAGCTTCTGCGACGCATTCACCTGGCCGGCGCCCAGCAGAAACAAGCGATCCTTCGGCATGCCCGCCTGTTCGCGGGCATTCAGGACGATCTCCAGTTGCGTGAAATCGAGCGTGCCGTCGGCTTTTGCTTTCGGCTGCGGATAAATCACCGGGTTGCGACAGCCATGGGCCATCATGTTTTGCAGATCGACCCGGTACTCGTCCGCCGTCAGCACGGCGTATCCTTGCGGGTTATCGACGGGCAGATCCCCGACGAGCCACGCCGGATGATAAACCGAGTATTCGAATTCCGGATCGGCCAGGTCAAAATCCGGAACCGTCAGCTGCACGTCGAGTGATCGGTTCGGCTGATTCCTGGCAGTGATCGTCAATTGGCCGCGGTAGAGACCCGGCCGGGCATCCGTCGGAACATGAATCGTCAGCCAGAACTGTTGTTGCCGCGCGATGTCCGCCGACTGCAGGACTTCGGCATCGATGGGTTCGCGCGTGAAATAATTCGTCTTGGTGTATGCCAGACTCACCGGCGGAGCGTCTGGTTGTTGCGACCGCGGCTGCGGCTCGTCGCGAACTTCGATCAAATTCGGATCATGAACGAGAACCCAGTTCATGACGATGGGAAAATCCGACGTATATCGAAACACGGGTGCGACAACTCGGAGATCGATCGCCGACGCGGCAATGACGCCGCCGGGTCCGCGCAGGTCCGAAGCGGTGACGTGAACTTGCTGGAGCGGTTTCGCGGCATCGATCACGAACGATGCCGGCTCATATTCGCCGCGGGCCGCCATGAGTTCGAGGCGATCGCCGGTGCGACACGTTTTCGGCAGCGGGGCTTCCGGACGGATGGCCTGATTGCTCAACGGAGGATCGACGATCCGAACAACGTAGGGTTCAGCGGCTTGCAGGGAGGCAGCCGCCAACGTCGCGCCCGTCACCAGCACAGTCCAGAGCCTGACCATCCCGCAGACCATTCGCATCGTCGCCATAAAATCGAATTCTCAGCGAAAGGAACGCAGTAATTTGCAGAACTCGCGCAGAAGCGGAGCATTCTGATGCCAGCCGCGCGCGCTGATCAGGTTGCCGTCGATCACCACGTCCTGATCGAGATACTCGCCGCCGAATTGCGTGATATCGAGCGCGCACTTCGGCACAGTCGTTCCTTTACGGCCGCGCAGACAGCCGGCCGCTGCCGGAATTTCGACCCCGTGGCACAGCATGGCCACCGGCTTTCCCGCCTCAAAAAAGTGCCGGGTGATGGCCAGAAGATGCGGATCGTAGCGGAGATACTCCGGAGCGCGTCCGCCGGAAAAGAACGCGGCGAAATAATCCTCTGGATTGACATCTCGGAAGGCCACCGTGGCGCGGATGTGGTAAGCCGGCTGTTCACGAGTGATGTCCCAAGGGATGTTCGCGTCCGGCGGGATTTCGTGCATGACCCCGTGGTAGTGCCTTGCCTCGGGGCCGGCGATGACCACTTCATAGCCTTCTTCCTGCAGACGAAACACCGGATACAGCGTATCCATGATTTCGGTGGCATCGCCGATGGGTAGAAAAATCTTGCGTTCCATTCAATGCCTGCTTTCCAGAGAAATCGCCGACTTGGCGATGCTGCGGATCGGATGCTGCGGATCGAAAGGTGTCATCGTATTCAATTCTTGGCTAAACAACTAGTGCTTTGTCACAGCTGAATTTTGGGGTAGACCGATTTGAGTTTGCAGCGGGGATCGTCGATCTTCATCTGCCAGTCGACGCCGCGTCAACGACCGTTAAAGCCTGATCCAGCTCGCCGGTCGCGACCTCCCCATGCGTCGGTTGGAGACACCAAAGATGCGCTCGTCAGGCGATGTGACCGACACGCGGCGTCAGGCAAATCAGCCGCCAATCACCATTATCGCTCTGGCTTCGGGGCATCGCCGCTCTGACGCTTCGCGGCCGATGTAACAACCGACCTGTTTTTCCGCTCCACAATGCAAGGGGATGGTCCCCGCCGATTCACCTGTTCCTCAGAGGTAGAGAATTCCATGTCCAACTTCTTTTTTTCGCGTAGTGCGCAACCGAGCTCGTCGACGAAGCCTCGGTCACGACCACGTCGCCTGACTGCGGAGCCTCTCGAAACCCGTGCCATGTTTGCCGGCGTCCCGCAGCTGAGCAGCTTGCCTGGAGCCCCGCACACATTATATCTCGACTTCGATGGCCATTTTCAAGCCACCTGGAACCGTACCGACAGCAATCAGACCTACACCAACATCACCGCCGCCGAGTTCAACATCGACAATGCCGCCGGCATCAGCGCGAATGAAGAATCCGCCATCCGCAAGATCTGGGAAACAGTGGCTGACGATTACGCGCCGTTCAATGTCAATGTCACCACCGTCTCCCCGCTGCGCTTCGCCAATAACTCCGCGCTACGAGTGGTAATCGCCGGCGAGTCGAGCGCCACGCTGCTCAACAGCGCCGGTACGACCGTCAACATTCCCACGCGCGACGTCTTCATCTCCAATGACAATGGCACGATGGTCGACACCTCGGGCTATGCCGCCATCGGTTCCTACACCAATGCCGAACCCAACGTCGTTTATGTCTTCGCCGAGTACATGAGCACCTGGGGAACCACCGACAGCGAGGGCCGGTTCCGCGACCTGCGGTCGATCATCGCCACCACCGCCACCCACGAGGCTGGCCACGCCTTTGGTCTGGAACATCACGGCAATTACGATGTGGGCACGAGCCTGACGACACCGATCATGGGCTCGAACACGCAAGGCGATCGATCAATCTGGTCCTCGTATACGGTGGGAAGCACCACCTTCGACACGAAAGCTCGTCTTTCGAAACTCTTCGGAGCGCGGCCAGATGAGTTCACCGGGTATCTCAGCT
>SXHT01000095.1 GCA_005773095.1 Planctomycetaceae bacterium | reverse complement strand
CCAGAATCTCGTCGGCAAAATTCCAACTCAGCAACAAGCAATAGTCGGGACGGTCTTCGCTGAGTTTTTCCGGCGAAAATATCTTCAGATGCGTCCCCGGCGTGTATCGGCCTTGCTTCGCGGTGTTGCGATCGACGACAAAATCCAAGAATTCGTGCCCGATGCCAAAATAATTGAGCAGCGTGCTTCCTTTGGCCGACGCGCCGTAGACTGCGATGCGTTGCCCTGCGTGCTTGAGCTGCGTTAGCAGGGACGTCAGCTCGCCGCGCAAGCGTTCCACACGCTGGCCGAAGCCGCGATAGAATTCGGGCTCGCTGACCCCCCAAGCGCGCTCGTCCGCCAGCATCTGCCCAACACGCGGACCAGGTCGTCCGCCACGTGCCACGAAGACGCGCAGCGAGCCCCCGTGGATCGCCATTCGTTCCACATCGATCACTCTCAGCCCGTTGCGGACGAACAACCGATCGAGGGCCGTCAGCGAGAAATAGCACAAATGCTCATGATAAATCGTGTCGAACTCGAGATGATCGATCAGGTCTTTGACATACGGGACTTCGACGACGGCCACGCCGCGGTCCTTCAGCACCGTGCCAATTCCCTCAACGACGCCGTTCAGGTCGGCCACGTGGGCCAGCACGTTGTTTGCGTGCAGCACGTCGGCCCGTTGCAGGCGCGAGGCCAGACGTTCGGCCATTTCGCGGCTGAAGAAATTTGTGAGCGTCGGTATGCCACGCTGTTCTCGTGCGACCTTGGCGATGTTCACGGCCGGCTCAATCCCCAGCACGGGAATGCCCGCGCGGCGATAGTATTGCAGCAAATATCCGTCGTTGCTGGCAATTTCCATCACCAGGCTGTCGTTCGACAGGCCGTGATCGGCCATCATGCGCCGACTTAACGCTTCCGCGTGCGACAGAAGGGTGTCGGAGAACGACGAGAAGTACGCATAATGGCTAAACAGATGTGCTGGCGGCACCGTCTCGGTGATTTGCACGAGCGAACAGGCCGGGCAGATCACCAGGTCCAGTGGAAACCTTGGCTCCGCTTCGGCCAGCTGCTCGCTGGTGAGAAACCGATTGGCCAGCGGAGTCCGCCCCAGCGACAAGATCGGGTGTAAGTCGGGACTGCCGCAGATGCGACAACCGACCCCCAAGGGGAGAGGGCCGTCACCCCGACTCTCTCCCCTGGGAAGACGGGGATCAGCGCTGGTCGCCATTAGCTTGCTCTTCGCAGCGTCGCGCATGACGGGCCCTCCAGGAACTGTTCATACCAGCGGATTGTCGCCTGCAATCCTTCGTCGAGCGAAAACATCGGGCACCAACCGAGCACGCTGCGTGCCTTGGCAGCACTCAGAAACTGGCGGCGAATCTCGTTCGTCGCCTCGTTGAGAATCCGCGGTTGCAATTGTGACTGCATGCATCGCAAAACCGCCTCAACAACCTGGCAGACCGTAAGCTGGTTTTCGTTCGAAAAGTTGAACGCTTCACCGCGCAGCTCGGGCCGGGCGGCCAGGTGTTCGGCCAACGTCATGTAAGCGGCAGCGCCGTCTTCGACGTAAAAATAATCGCGAACATACTGACCGTCGGATCGGATCAACGGCTCCTTCCCACGAAGCACGCTGCGAATCGTGCCCGGCACGATGCGATTCCAGTTCAAGTCGCCGCCGCCGTAGAAATTGCCACAGCGGGTGATGGCCACGGGCAGTTCGTAACTTACGGCGTAGGCGCGAGCAATCAGATCCGCGCACGACTTGCTCACATCGTACGGATGCTTGCCTGCCAGCGGCGTTGCTTCCGTGTAGGGCAGGGCGGCGCTTTCGCCATACGCTTTGTCGCTTGAAGCCGTGACGATTTGCCTGACGCGCGGGCTGCGGCGGCAGGCTTCCAGGATGCTCCAGGCGCCGGCGATGTTCGATTCAAACGTGGATATTGGATTGCGATTGGCCACGCCCACGATCGCCTGTGCCGCCAGATGCATGACGGTGTCGATCTCGTATTCGCCCAGCACGCGCTCCGCGAGGGCCTGATCGCGAATGTCGCCACGCACGATGCTCACCCGCTCGATCCAGGGAGATTGCAGCACGGTTGCTTGCGGCGACCAGTCGCGCACCAGGCACACGACAAGGGCGCCCGCATCGACCAGTCGGCGCACAAGCCAGCCACCCACGAGTCCCGTAGCGCCGGTGACCAGCGTCGGTCGGTCGATCCAGAAGTTCGAGTTAAGCGTCATATCGATTTACGTCCCACTCCGCTGCCCATTCCAAACCGCCCACGGCGCTTGATTCTGCTCCCACAGCCGTTCGAGCAGGTTCTTGTCGCGGAGCGTGTCCATGCAGTGCCAAAATCCCTCATGCCGATACGCGGCAAGTTGTCGATCGGCGGCCAGTCGTTCCAGCGCGTTCGATTCAAGGCTGCTTTTGTCGTCTTCCAAGTAGTCAAAGATCGCTGGCTCGAACACCAGAAATCCGCCGTTGATCCAGCCTTCGCCCGCCTGCGGCTTCTCGGTAAAGCGTCTTACCAGGTCGCCGTCGAATACCAGCCCGCCGTACCGCGCCGGTGGCCGCACGGCGGTGACGGTGGCGATCCGTCCCTGCGCGCGGTGGAAGGCAAGCAATCCGCCGATGTCAATGTCGCTCACGCCATCGCCATAGGTGACCATGACCGTTTCGCGCTCGAGCCACTCCCGCAGCCGTCGCACGCGACCGCCGGTATTCGTGCCATGTCCGGTATCCACCAGGTGGACGCGCCATGATTCCACCTCCTTGGGATCGGTCTTAACGCGGCCGGTAGCCAGGTCGACCGAGAGTGTCCCATGCGTGTGCGCATGGTGGTAGTCGAGAAAGTACCGCTTGATGTCGTCCCCCTTGTATCCCAGGGCGACGTAGAACTCGCGCAGCGCGTGATACGCGTAAAGCTGCATGATATGCCAGAGCATCGGCCGGCCGCCGAGTTCGACCATCGGCTTAGGCCGGACGCAGGTCTCTTCGGCCAGGCGGGTGCCTAAACCGCCGGCGAGAATTACAACTCGCATGGCAACATCCTTGTTGCGGAGAGTGGCTCAAATTGCGGAGTCTTCAGAGCAAATGGCGCCTGTCCCCTTTGCGATCGCTGCCCCCTTTGCGATCAGATACGAGACGGCGTTGAGCAGACGCGAACCCCTCCATGATTCGCGCCGGCGAGCAATGTATCCCACTCCGCTAAACCGGGTCAACGTGAAGATGAACGGTCGATGCGAGCACGTGACTCACCAACCCTCGATCCGAGGACGGCCTCGATTCACCATCTACACCAGTCCACCGTCCACCGTCAGGGTCTGCCCGGTGATGTAGGCCGCGGCCGGACTCGCCAGAAACAGCACGGCCCAGGCAATTTCTTCGGCTTTTCCCATGCGTTTGGCGGGAATCCGTTTCTTCACCTCCTCGAGAAT
>SXHT01000094.1 GCA_005773095.1 Planctomycetaceae bacterium | reverse complement strand
TTGACGATTGCCAGATGATTCGTGTCGGGTTTCAGGGAGTTGTTGAAGTCTTGTACGGTGTAGTTGCGGACCGGGAGATCGCCAACATCGACCTGGCTCGGAATTCCGAAGCGGGGATTTGAGAAGTCCCCGCGAAGAAAGTCCGGGGGAGTGCCGTCGGGCGCACTGGCAATGGCGTCGGCTATGTTCATGCCACTAATCACCTTGCCGAAAACCGTGAAGCCCTCGTTCTGATTGTCCAAATTCGACGCGTTGTCGTCCGAGAGATTGATAAACCACTGATTGGTGGCGCTATCAGGATTGTCAGGCCTCTTGGCCATGGCAATTGTGCCGCGGATGTTCGTGTGGTTGACCTCGTTCTTGACCGGCAGGTCGGTTGCGCGAATGCCGTAGTCGGTCGTGAAGGCGCCGCTCTGCGCGATGAAGTCGCGCACCGCCCGATGAAAGATGGTGTTCTGGAACCGGCCCGTGGCAGCGTAGTTCAGAAAGTTATTGACGGTCAGAGGAGCGGCATCGTCGAACAGTTCGACGTCGATCGGTCCCAGGTTGGTGTCGATTCGCACCACCGTGCCGGCCCAGGCATGTCCGGGGAACATCGCGCCAAAACACAGCGCCGCGAATGCGAAACAACCACGGCAAAACCCGTTGCAATGCATGGTGAGACTCGTGCGTTTTTGATCCCTATCCTTCCAGCATATTTGGGTACGGCCGGGCAATCAAGCCGCCGTTCTCCCAGGGCCCATCAGTGTTTTACATTCGGCAACCTGGTAGGCCCGGCTTTGCCGGCCGTGGATGGGAAGGTCACGCGAATCCGGCCGGCACAGCCGGCCCCACAACGAATAACTGATCGGCCCTGCCGTTTTCCGCAGAATCGGGACAATCCGATGTTGAAGCGAAGGGTTGAGCAGGATTTTGAACCGCATCGCCGCTTGATCATCGAACCTCAACCAACTAGAACTCCGCCGATCCCGGTGTACGAGGAAACGGAATCACGTCGCGAATATTGGTCATTCCGGTCACAAATTGCACGGCTCGCTCCAGCCCCAGACCAAAACCGGAGTGCGGCACCGTGCCATCACGGCGCAAATCGAGATACCACCAGTAGCTCTCGGGATCGAGCCTCTGTTCGGCCATTCGCTGCTTGAGAATATCCAGCCGTTCCTCGCGCTGGCTCCCGCCGATGATTTCCCCCACGCCCGGCACCAGCACATCCATGGCCCGTACCGTGCGACCGTCTTCGTTGACGCGCATGTAAAACGGTTTGATCGTCCGCGGGTAGTCAAACAGGATCACCGGCTTCTGGAATTTTTCCTCCGTCAGGTAACGCTCGTGTTCGGCTTGCAGGTCGGTTCCCCAACGGACGGGATACTCCCACGTGCGTCCGGCCGATTCGAGCAGCGCGATCGCCTCGCTGTAGGACAGCCGAACGAACTCGCTATTGCAGATCGCTTCCAGCCGCGAAAGGGTCGTCTTTTCAATGTGTTCCGCGAAGAAAGCCATGTCTTCAGGACACTTTGTCAGCACGTCGCCAAAGATGCGCTTCAAGAAAGCCTCGGCCAGATCCATGTTGTCGGAAAGTTCAAAAAACGCCATCTCCGGCTCGACCATCCAGAACTCGGCCAGATGCCGCGATGTGTTGCTGTTTTCCGCTCGAAACGTCGGGCCGAAGGTGTACACCTTGCCCAGCGAGCAGGCGAAAATCTCCGCTTCAAGCTGCCCGCTGACCGTGAGAAACGCCGGCCGCTGAAAGAAGTCCTGGGCGTAATCGACCTCTTGCTCCCGCTTGGGCACGCGGGCCAGATCGAACGTCGTCACCTTGAACATCTCCCCCGCTCCCTCGCAGTCGCTGGCCGTGATGATCGGCGCTTGGATGTAGAGAAACCCCTGCTCTTGAAAGAAATCGTGAATTGACCGGCAGATCTGATTCCGCACCCGCATGACCGCGCCGAAGGTGTTGGTGCGCGGCCGCAAGTGAGCGATCGTACGAAGATACTCGAACGAATGCCGCTTCTTTTGCAGCTCGTACGTCTGGGGATCGGCGTGCCCCACAAGCGTGACGCGACTGGCATGGATTTCGGTGGCCTGGCCTTTGGCGGGCGATGGTTTAAGCTCGCCCTCGACGGTAATGCTGCAACCGGCGGAGAGCTGCTTGATTTCCGTCTCGTAGTTGGCCAACTTGCCGTCAGCGACAATCTGAAGATTTGCCATGCAGGAGCCATCGTTCAGCTCGATAAAGCTGAATCCCCCTTTGCTGTCGCGCCGCGTGCGAACCCAGCCTTGCAGCACTGCCTGGCGACCGGCGTTCTCAGATTTGCGGGCTTGGGCGACGCTGAGCCCTTCCATGACAGCCTCCATGCAAGAAATTCGTGCGGCGCAGGAATAACGACCCAGGCTGCATCGATGGTTGAAAAACAGCGGGCCGTAATCCACCCACCGGGGCTCCACGCGAGTCGCTCGCTGATCAACCGGCGTCGACCGTCTTCGGGTCCTCGGAGGTCCATTGTAGTCTGCATCGTTTGTGGCAGGTAGGTGGTCGATCGGGAATCAAACAGGTTGACAGGATGGGTTGACGCCAAAACGGTGGTGAAGACACTCGTCATGCCAGGCGGACGAGTCAACTACGATTCTCAGGACGATTTTCTCGATTTGGTGGTCTCTCTCGGCCGATAGAGGTATCGCTTCGCAAGAAAATTTTAAGGACGTTTTCGGAGCAGGCCATGCGTAAGCGGTTGATTTGCGTCTTGCTGGCGACCGTGGCCCTGCTGCCGCATAGCGGCTGCTGCCTGCTGCGCGGACTCGGATGCTGCTTGCACAAGTATCATTGCGAGGTCGCCAAACGCACCTACTGCTGTGATAGCTGCGGCGAAAAATACCACACCGAGTGGTCCGCGGACCCCCCGGCCTGCTGCGAGCCGTGTAACTCCTGCGCCGATTACGTCGGCTGCCGCAAGAACCCCTGGGTCGGACCCAAAAAAGGCTTCCCCAACTGCTATCCCTGCAACGAAGGCCTGCCTCACAGCGGCTGCCACGACCGGACCTCTGATTTTTGATTGCTGATTTCTGAGGGCGATCAGACCGCGTACACTGACGTTCGTCCTCTCCAATCAAGATCAGGAGTCAGCCATCATGACCGGCATCCACGCTTTCGTGCAGATGTTGGCCGAGGCCGGCGTGCGGCACATCTTTGGCAACCCGGGCACAACGGAGCTGCCGCTCAACGATGCGCTCGTCGACGAGCCGCGGATCAATTACGTGCTTGGCCTGCAAGAAATCCCCGTGATGGCCATGGCCGATGGCTACGCAATGGCTTCACGCCGACTGGGCGTGACGAACTTGCATGTCTCGTGTGGCCTCGGGAACGCGATGGGCATGTTGTACAACGCCTTTCGCGAAGGGACGCCGCTCTTGGTCACGGCCGGGCAGCAGGACCGGCGAATCAAGGTCGAAGACCCGATCTTGGCCGGCGCGTTGGTTGATGTGGCGCGACCGTGGACCAAGTGGGCCTGCGAGGTCGATCGCGTTGAAGACCTTCCGAATGCGCTTCGCCGCGCCGTGCAAATGGCACTCACGCCGCCGACGGGACCGGTGTTTCTTGCGCTGCCGCTGGACGTGCAGCGGGCCGATGCAACGGGTCTCGATCTGACGCCGCCACGGCCGCTGGATGTTCGCACCCGACCGCCGATCGAAGCGCTGCAGGCGGCGGGTAAGCTGCTGGCCAACGCGAAAAACCCGGCCATCATCGCCGGCAGCCGCGTGCTGGAGGCCGATGCGGTGACCGAGTTAGTCGCCGTTGCCGAACAACTTGGGGCGCCCGTGTACGGTGAGTGCGCTCACACCAACGGCCGGCAATCGTTTCCCTGCGATCATCCGCTGTACGGCCAGACTTTGCCGCACTGGTCGCCGGAGATTCGTCAACAGCTTGCCGAGTTCGACGTGCTGTTGTGCGTGGGGCTCGATGTGCTGCGGCTCTACGTCTACTTCGAGCCGGGGCGGGCGATACCCGATCACTGCCGGATCGTGCATCTGGACGAAGACGCGTATCAGATCGGCAAGAACTATCCGACCGAGGTCGGATTGCTGGGCGATGCCAAGGTGGGACTTCTTGAATTAAACGTCGCAATCACGAAGGCGCAAGATTCTGGCCTGCGGAAATCCGCGGCGGATCGCGCCGCCCAACGGTCCGCGCACCACGCTGCCGCGCGCGCGGCTCTGCGAGCGACCATTGCCGGCGAACGAGACCGCCGACCGATGACCAATCGCGTACTGATGGGCACGCTGGCCAGCCTGCTGCCGCCGGACGTGGCCGTCATCGAAGAAGCCGTGACCACGACGAACACCACGCTGCAGCGGCTTGGCGCCTTGAAGAATTGCACGGGTTACTTCGCGCATCGCGGCTGGGCGCTGGGCTGGGGGCTGAATTGTGCGATCGGCGTGAAGCTGGCCTGGCCCGATCGACCCGTGCTGGCGATTCTCGGCGAAGGCGCGGCCCTGTATGGCATCCAGGGACTGTGGAGCGCCGCGCGCTATTTGTTACCGGTCACGTTCGTGATCGCCAATAACGCGCAGTACCAGATCCTCAAAGCGGGCGCTCGCGCGCTCGGTCTTCCCGCGGCGCAAGCGGAGCGTTTCGTGGGGATGGATCTCCGGGAACCAGAGATCGACATGGTCGGGCTGGCCCGCTCATTCGGTGTCGAGGCCGAAACCGTTCGCTCGACCGACGAGCTCGAATCGATCATCCGCACCTCCCTGCAGGGCAACCGGCCGCGTTTGATCAACGTACCGATCGAAGGCACGCTCGCTGGGCCTGGCTGAGTAGGGCCGGCGCCGCCGCCCCTACGGTGGATGGCGGACGGGCCGTGGGCTGTGCGCATTACCCGAAGGAAACCTTCACTTCGCGCCCCTGGGCATCGTGGCACTCGATAATCAGGTGCTCCGGCGAGACGGCCTTGACGCCAAGCACCTGCACCGCGACTTTGGTTTCCTCCTCAAGCTTCGACAGCTCGCGCCGCTTCTTGTTATTGAGGTAGGTCGCTACGTCGTCGGACACGGTCACGCTGATCTTGCATGCATCGGGATGGTGACTTGCCAGAATCAGCATCCGCACGACTTCAATTGCCATGCTCTCGGCGGTCTTGACCACCCCGCTGCCATTGCAGCCGGGGCAGTCTCGATAGACGCTTCGCTTGAGACTGGGCCGGATGCGTTGCCGGGTCATTTCGATCAGTCCGAACGGGCTGGTGCGCAGAATTTTTGTCCGAGCGCGGTCGCGCCGCACGGCATCGCGCAGTGCCCGTTCCACATTGCGGCGGTGCCGTTCTTTCCGCATGTCGATAAAGTCATTCACCACCACGCCGCCTAAATCACGGAGGCGAAGCTGACGGGCAATCTCCTTGGCGGCCAGCAAGTTCATCTGGTAGGCGGTTTCCTCGGCACTGTCTTCGGCGCGGAAGTTTCCGCTATTGACGTCGATCGCCACGAGCGCTTCGGTTTGATCGATCACAATGGAACCGCCTTGCCGCAGCGGGACTTTTCGTTGGTGAATCTTGCTGATTTCTTCGTCGAGCCGGTAGCGGTGAAACAGCGGCTCACGACCCTCGTACAAATGCAGCCGGCTGACGTAGCGCGGCATCACCATCTGCAGAAATTCCTTGGCCCGTTCGTAGGATTGCGGCTCATCGATATGGATCGCATCGACGTCCCCGGTAAAGATGTCGCGGATCGTGCGAATGATCATGTCGCTTTCTT
The DNA here is from genome assembly GCA_005773095.1 of Planctomycetaceae bacterium. Lineage (GTDB taxonomy): Bacteria > Planctomycetota > Planctomycetia > Pirellulales > PALSA-1355 > SXHT01. The sequence continues at coordinate 1,860 of SXHT01000094.1, read as the reverse complement.
CGTAGATGTCGCACGGGGCGGGGCTCTTCTTGATCCGCCGCACGATCACCTTCCAGAGCCGCAACAGATAGGCCAGATCGCGAGAAAGTTCCCGTTTGGTGCGATCCACACCCGCCGTTCGAACAATGAACCCCACGCCCTTCGGAGGGTTCAGCTCCAGCATGATGTCTCGCAGTTTGCGGCGGGCGTCCTCATCCTCGATCTTGCGTGAGACGCCCACCCGACCCAGCGCGGGCATCAGCACCAGGTAGCGGCCGGGGATGCTCATGTAGGTGGACAGCGTTGGCCCTTTCGTGCCGATGCCTTCCTTAATCACCTGCACAAGCAGCTCGTCGCCGCGGCGCAGGATATCCTGAATCGGCGGCTTGATCCGCGGCCGGGCGCCGGGGCGCTGGCGTTGAGGACGTCGCTGCTCGCGGGGCGGATTGCCATCGCCGTTTTCTAAATCGCTATCGGGTTCGTTGAGATCAGGATCTTCCCCCTCCCCCATGTCGATATCGCGCGCGTACGAGCGGCCGCCGTCCAAGGGCTCGTTCGGATCATAGCCCCCCTGCCGATAGTATTGCGGCTCGACGTCGCTAATGTGCAGAAAGCCGTTGCGGCCTACGCCAAAATCGACGAACGCCGCCTGGATACTGGGCTCAAGATTAACGACCTTGCCCTTGTAGATGTTCCCCACGTAATTGTCCTGGCTGGTCCGCTCGATGTAGAGTTCCTCGAGCTGGCCATCCTCCACGATGGCGATGCGGCATTCCTCCGCCTGTGCCACGTTAATGAGCATTTCTTGCTTCATGCGATTGACTTTCTGGGATTCCGGCAAGGATTGTGATGGTTCAGCAATAGAATTCATTCTGGGGCCAACTGCACTTCGGTGCGGCTGATTGCCATGTCAAGCACTTCGTCGGTCGAGAAGCCGAGCGCTGCCAGCACGTCGCGAGGCCGTGCGCCGGCTTCGTTCACAACGCGCAGGCGCATCGCCAGCACGCCTTCATCGATCGACAACGCCTCCACCAGCGGTCGAATGTCCAGAGGCTTACCATCGCGCTCGATGACCTGCGCCGGCGCGGCCATCAACAACGCGGCTTTCTCTCGGACCGACTCAACCTGCTCATTCGCGAGCGTTACCTCGAACCGCAGCCGACACGCCTGCCCTTTTTTGCCCTGCGGTGACAGCGGTTCGACCGCGATGAAGTCCAGGCCCGGCAGGCTGTGCTGATTGAGCCGGGCAAGCAATTCGGGGGGCGAAAGGGGCTCGACCAGATCCGCCTCCAGCACTTCATCGAGGCCCGTCATGCCCAGCGCCAGTGACGCTGGGTAGTGGATTCGTGGCTTGGGATGAAACCCCTCGCTTTGGCAAACGGCGATGTCAGCGCGGCGCAACAACCGCTCCACCGCGCGCATCATGTCGCGGTGGCTTGTGAGCCGCAGGTCAGCCTGCTTGCGAAAGCGAATTCGAACTCGATTGACCATTGGATTGGACCGCGGCGAGCTGCCGTTGAGCGACGCGGCGATTGGTTAAATTACGAACGTCATTCGTTCAGGCTGCCATCTCCGGAAGCACTTTCCTCAACTCGTCCCGCAAATAGGTCTTGATATTGTTCGGATTCTCCATTTGCATCACTTTTTTTGCGACCGTTTCGCACTGGGCAATCGTCACGGAGCGGCAAATCTTCTTGATTTCGGGAATCGCCCCCGGCGTGACGCTGAAACTCCGCAGGCCGAGGCCCAAGAGGAGCATGGTGTAGGTACTCGACCCCCCCATCTGGCCGCACACGCTGATCGGCGTCGCGTGCTCGCTGGCCAACCTGAAAGCCATCTGCAATAGACGCAGCACCGCCGGGTCCGACGCGTTGTACAAGG
>SXHT01000093.1 GCA_005773095.1 Planctomycetaceae bacterium | reverse complement strand
GTCGATTGTCGGGGGTGATGCTTACCATGTGCTGAATCGGGCCAATGGGGGGTTGCGGCTGGTCAGGAGTGCCGACCAATGGCGTTGGGGCAGCCTCCAGCGTCGCCTGCATGGGACGCCGGAAGAATGCTCACCGCTGGCTGAGAGCCCGGTGCCGCCGGGACGCAACTGGCTGGCGCACGTGAACAAGCCGCAAACGATGGCCGAACTGATGGCGGTAACCGTTCACGGGCCGGGGACTGGCTCATTTACCCGGCGAATTCGCCAGAGGCGCATCGTTCTGTCAGGAGGTTGTCCAACGTGGTTCCCGGGAAAATGTGCCTGTCCCCCTCTCTTGGCCCTTTGGCCTGGTCACTTTCACCGTGGGGCGGCTGGGCGCCTGGTGGTACCACGGTTGACGGTTCCTGCGACACTTTTCCGGAATATGTATAATCGTTCTTGTGGGCGATAGGTCGAAGGCGTTGAGCCGCCACCGTCAGAATGGACCGAAGCGGGAGAAAACATGAATAGGCAATTAACGGCCGTCATTCGCCGGAAGGGCGACGGGTTCGTTGCACCTTGTCCGGAATTGGACATCGCAAGTCAAGGAGAGACCGTCGAAACGGCCAGGGACAATTTGCGCGTGGCACTGGACCTATTCTTTGAATGCGTTCCGCAACCGAAATTGAGGAACGACTCGGCCACGACGTATTCGTGACTCAGGTTGAGGTGGCATGTGGTTAAGCTGCGGGTGCTCTCCGGCCAGGACGTGTGCGCGATCCTGGAGCGCCATGAAGTCGCGCGCGTCCGCCAACGAAGCAGCTACATGGTCATGTAGCGCAAGACCGCGCACGGGACAACTACTATTCCCGTGCCCGATCACAAAGAACTGCGCCTTGAAACGCCGCGATCGACTATTCGCCAATCCTGTGGGATGATCAGATTTTTTGTCGCCTCATGTCGCGAAGACAGCCAGGAGCGGGTGCTCTTCGCCCTCGATCGCCGAAATGGCAAGCAGCTTTGGCAGCGCGTTGTGTTCGAAGCCGCCCTCGAACGTAAGCATGAACCCAACAGCTTTGCTTCCAGCACGCCGGAAACCGATGTTGAGCGAGATTTGTATGTGATTGGCAAGGGGAGTGATGACTGGTGCCAAACGCCGCCCCCAAAAGGTGGTGGGTTTGAAGTTCATCGCCCGGAAAAGTGACTAACCATGCGCAGCTCGTATAGTTGGCCGATCTTGCTGGCGGTCGTGATGATCGGTCTGTTGGTGGCGCTGATCGTTTTCTGGATCGTGCTGACGTTTCGCGCCTGGACGGTGCTGGCCATGGGCACCGTGTTCCTTCTGCTCGTGCTGGTGGGCGTCATTCTGTATTTGGTGATTTCGATCAAAGAGATCCGGCTCAATCAGCGGCAGTCCAATTTCATTGACAGCGTCACTCACGAACTAAAGTCCCCCATCGCGTCGCTGAAACTCTATCTGCAAACTCTCTCGCGGCGCAGCGTTACCGAGATCCAACAGGCCGATTTTTATCGCTTCATGCTGGAAGACGTCGAACGTCTCGACGAGCTGATCAATCACATGCTCGATGCCGCCCGGCTCGGTCAGCAGCCGGTCGAGACGGAGATCCGCAACGTTGATTTGCCCGAACTGCTGACCGGTTGCGCCGAGACGGCCTGCTTGCGCTACCATCTGCCCACTTCGACGATCGAGCTGACACTTTCACCAGCCACCGTCCGGGCCCGGCCGATCGACGTGGAGATGGTGTTTCGTAACCTGGTCGACAACGCCATCAAGTACGGTGGCCGCGAGCCCAAAGTGGAAATCCACTCGCATCCGGCTTCCGGTGAGGTCGTCATGACGCAAATCGTCGACAATGGTCCTGGTATTCCCGCTTCCCAGCGACGGCGAATTTTCAGTCGTTTTGTGCGACTGGGCAGCGAGCTGGAACGTTCCCAAAAAGGAACCGGCCTCGGTCTGTTTATTGTGCGCACGCTGGTGAAGCGGCTGAAAGGAACGATTTCTGTTCGCGACCGTGTTGGCGGAGGCGGCACGGTGTTTCAGGTGGAGCTGCCAACCGTACCGAGCGCGCAACTCGGAACGCGGAACGCGGAACAAGTGGAGATCCGCATACCCCAAGCGCCCGTTCAGGCCGACCTGATTCCTCCGCAACGGTCTCCCGGCTAAGATGGAGCAACTTTTCCACGGCACCCTCCGAGTTCCGCGTTCCAAGCTCCAAGTTCCGTGTTCTCATGAAACACATCCTCGTCGTCGAAGACGAAGCTCACCTGGCGATCGGCATCAAGTACAACTTGGAGGCCGAAGGATATGACGTGAGCACCGTGGCCGACGGCCAGGCGGCGCTGAAAACGTTCGTGGACGATCCTCGCGGCGTTGACCTGGTGATTCTCGACCTGATGTTGCCCGGCATGAGCGGTTATGCCGTCTGCGAGGCGCTGCGTGAAAAAGGCAGCAGCGTGCCGATTCTGATGCTCTCTGCCCGAACGCTGGTGGAGGACCGCGTCCGCGGCTACGACGTCGGTGCGGACCAGTATTTGCAAAAACCGTTTGACCTCGAAGAGTTGCTGAGCATGGTGCGGAACCTGCTTTCGCGCCGCCAGCGAAGCATGCCGCTGGCGCGCACGCAGGAGCTGGGACCCGGGTACCAGTTTGCGGGCGGGCGTGTGATCGTCAACTTTGAAACGTTCGAGGTCTCCGTCGACTCCAAGCCGCTTCGCCTGACCAGCACCGAGATGAAGCTGCTGCGGTATTTTGTGGAGAACGAGGGCAAGGTGGTCACGCGCTCGGAACTGCTCGAAGAGGTCTGGGGGTTGAGCCGCATTCCCACCACGCGGACCGTCGACAACTTCATTGTAAACCTGCGCAAGTATTTTGAGCGAAACCCCGCCAGGCCGCAGCACTTTTTAAGCGTCCGCGGCACCGGTTACCGATTTCTCGCCACGCCAGAGAGCATCGGCGAATCCGCATGTCCCGACGCAAGCGAGTCCAGCGAATAGCGGACTCCGGCGGTTGCAGTCAAGGCGCAGGCAGACGGATGCATTTTCGTGGTGGTCGCCTATCTACCGACCGTCCAGGCGATGCCGGCAGCAATGGTCGCGACGACCAGCGCGATTGGTATTGCGGCGAAGGCGCTGAAACTCAGCAGGAATAGAAGCGCCATCATCGTCAGCATGAAGGCAAAGTTGAAGGACACGATCGTGACGTTGCGGCGGTTGGTCTTGCGCTCTTCGTAGGCATCAATGCTGAGTGGTTTACCATCCGCCGCGCTCTTGGTTTTGGCGGGCTTCGGATCCGCCCCTGCGCCTGAGGCTAGTTCGGCTGCTGCGGCTTCTTTGGTGTAGAAGCGGTTCACCACGTTGTGAATGGCCGCGGGTGTGCAGAGCACCGTTCGCACCGGCAGGCCAACCCGCAGCCGCAATTCTTCTTCCACCTGCGGCTCCAGCAGATCCGCGGCGGCCACCAGCAACTGATTGTCATCGATCATCACGGGCGCAAGCGACTGCCGACGGGCGATGTAGGCCGGCACGCGCGCCGCCAGCAGCGGGTCCACCTCAAAGTCAGCCAGCTCCAGAAATGGCAAGCCGACCGATTCCGCGTAAACTGGCATCACGACGTCGGCGGAAGCGATCTTCTGCTGGATCAGCGCGTCGCGAATTCCAACGCCGACCGCAGTCGAATAGGACCGCGCTTTTTGCAGCTTTTCGTGATCGATAATGTTGCGGCGCAGCAATATTTCTTCCAGAGAGCGGCGCTTGCCATCGTCGCGGCTAATCGTGCGGCCGAGCGAGGCGTCGTACTCACTCTTGCGCTGGGCATCGGTCAGGCAGAGCATCGCCTTCGCCAGCTCATTGAGCAAATCCTGCGATTGCGTTGCGAAATCACCCGCAGCGAACTTGCGCACATGCGCATTCATCTTGCGGTAGTGGTCGCGAATTTTGCCCGCGTCGTCCTCGAATTTTCGCATCCGCAGCAACTGATAGTAGGTCAGCGGCCGTTCCGCATCGGGAATGCCAAGCCAGTCGCGATATACGTCAAGTTGCTTCGCCATCATTCCACTTTGTAGCTTGCCGCGAGCGTTGTCAGGGCGTCGACCTGCACATCGTTAAGCCCACTGCGGCGTTCGATTTCAATCGTCGCCTGCTTGCCCCCTGTTTTGTCGCGGGCCTCCACGCGAATCCGCCCCGAGGCATCAAACAAGTAGGTCACTTCAATGGGCGAACCCTTGGGAAGGTCCTTGGGCAAGTCGCTGATGCGGCATCGGCCGACCAGCGAGCAGGCCGCTGGATCCGGTGCGTCCCCCTCGAGCACGTTGATGCTTACCCGCTGCTGATTCGCTGCGATGGTGACGAAAGTCTGCTGCGCCTGAGCCGGCAGCTTGGTGTTGCGTGGGATCATGATGTGATTGATCATTTTGCCCGACTTCGGGTTTCTGGCGACCACGCCCAGCCCATGCGAGTTCACGTCGTCTTGCTTGACGCCACTCAGACGTTTGCGAATCCGATCGGATATTTCTGAGCTCTCGCCACGGAACTTGGCATCGAGGATGGCTGCGTGAATGGCGGCGCCCTGAGCCACCGAGGTGTGCGGCGAGAGCCCCCGGAACGGCTCGATGCCCGTGAGTTGCTTGAGCGCTTTGGCCACCTTGGGCATCAAGGTTGATCCTCCAACGAGCACGATTGCATCCAGGTCGTCCGCTTTAATCCCGGCCTGACCCAGCACCAGATCGGCCGTGTCAATCGTGCGCTGCAACAGATCGGCGGTCAGCTCTTCGAACTGATCGCGCGTGATCGGCACGGTGATCGTCTTTCCCTGGTGCCGGCAGGTGACCATCGACTGCGAATGCTCGCTGAGCGCGATCTTCGCCACGTCGCAGTCGTACCGCATCATTTGCAGCGATTCCGGGCTCGTCCGCGGATCGCTGCCATGCCGCGACTGAAACTCGCTGGCCACGTAATCCACGAGCCGGTCGTTCCAATCGATGCCGCCCAAATGAACGTCGCCGTCGGTTGCCAGCACCTGGAAGTGTGAGGGTGTGTAGCGGACCACGGTTGCGTCGAAGGTTCCGCCGCCCAGATCGTACACCAGCGCCTGATGCGGCCTGAT
>SXHT01000092.1 GCA_005773095.1 Planctomycetaceae bacterium | reverse complement strand
TGCCGCGAGGCCTTCGTCCTTCGAGATGGTTGCCGGTGGCACGATTTTCGCTTCAGCATCGCGCGGCAACTTGAATCCCGCGGGCATGCGACTGCTGATCAGACGTTTCTTAAATAGCGGCGCGAGCAGGCGGACATACCAGGGCGCCGAAAAATTGAGCCCGTCGATCGAGCCATCCATCACGATCGCCAGATGCTTGAGGATCTGCCCCATCGTCCAGTTGCCCAGCGGACGAGCCTCGCCGGCAGCCAGCCGCTCGGCTTCGGCAAGGATCTGCTGCTCATTCGCGAAATTCAGTTCTCGGCGGCTGACCTTCTTTGTGTCGATGGACATCATAATCACTTTCGCAGCGTGAACTGCACGAGGTCGATGTGGCCGGTGCCGAAATGCTTCGCGCAGCCGGTGAGATACTGCATGTAGATATCGTACGTTTCCTGGCTCGTGAGGGGGATGGCTCGTTCGCGGGCGGATTCCAGGTTGGCGGCCCAGGCTTCCAGCGTCCGGGCATAGTGCGGCCCCAGGTGATGCTGCCGCTCAACCGAAAAACCGGCCGCTTCCGCGTGGCGGACGATCACCGGCGGGAATGTCAGTTCACCGCCAGGAAAAATGTGCTTGCGAATGAATTTTCCGAACAGCACATGTTCGTGCTCGATCGGCACGCCACGCTCGGCCAGCAGACCGTGATCGGTATACACGATCGTGTGCAAAAGCATGGGAGCCGACGCCGGCAATAATCGATGGCACCTGGCAAAAAATGCCGGGAACCGTTCCTGCCTGAAATGCTCGAATGCGCCGATGCTAACGATCCGATCGATGGCTCCCTCGAACTCCTCCCAACCTTGCAACCGAATCTCCACGGGCAATCCGCGGTTGACTTCGGCCGCATAGGCCTGCTGATTCTTGCTGAGCGTCAGCCCGATCACCCGCGCGCCGTAATGCTCGGCCGCCCGTTTGGCCGTCGCTCCCCAACCGCAGCCGATGTCCAACAGCGTCATGCCGGGCTTGAGCTCGCACTTGCCCAGCGAGAGATCGATCTTCGCCTGTTGCGCCTCGGCCAGCGACATGTCGTCGCTCTCGAAGTACGCGCAGCTATACGTGCGCGAAGGATCGAGAAACAGCGCGAAGAATTCGTCCGACAGGTCGTAATGGGCCTGCACGTTTTTGTAGAACGGTTTGAGTTCTGGCATGAAGGTCTCCCGGCAGCAGCTGAAACACGCTTCTTACCCTAAGCGCACCCGATCCCGAATTGCAACCGCAAAGGCGATCTCGTTCCCCGCCATGGCGTCAATAGGGTCAGCATATCAGAAACGCCCAAATCGCGGGTTCCGCCGAGTGTCATTGTGTCGTGTTTCTGAACGGCATCAAGAACGCCGCCGGCCAGAATTTGGTCCATCCGCGGGTATATCACATGCTGAACTATCTGCCGGCCAATTCGAACCGTCGCGCGCCGACGGCTGCGAAACTGCGTACAATCGAAGAGGTGCGCAATTGTAGCACTTCGCTTTGCAGCCATGTCTCGATCGCGCGTTGCTTCCATCGCCGTAGTGCTCGTGATCCTTGTGCTGACGGTGCGTCTGCTGTGGGTCGCGGCCGGACTGGAGACCGGAGTTGAAACCGTGACGGCGATGATTCGCCAGAGTGCACTTGGTTGGCTCGGGGACGAGGACCGTTCTCTTGGCAGTCGCGAGCCGACGGATCAAGCCGACTTCTGGCTGGCCGAAGTTGGGCGCATCCTTCGCGAGCAGCCAACGAATGCCGAACGGTTGCTCGGGGCCGCGTGGATGCTCGATTCGCCCAGCATTGGTCACCTTGCTCGGCATTTAGAATCTACTTCCATCCCCTGGATTCCACCGGGAGCTTCTCCGCAGCTTGACTGGAAAGCGGTTCGACACGCCGAGGATGCCTTCGAAGCCAAATGCGCGGCTCGCTGTCTTGAACTGGCGCGACAAGCCGCCGAGCGCGACCCAGGCGATCCGCTCGGCTGGCGCTCGCTTGCCTTGTTAGTTTATCGCGCTCCGTTTTTGGACAATCCTGTGCCGCGTGTTTCCGACCCGATCGCGATTTGGCAAGAGTGCGCCCTTCACGATCCCGAGAATGCGCTCTACGACTACTTGTCCGCCCTGCATTTGTGGAGTCAAGCCGGGCGGCTCGACGTCGACGAAAACACAGTTGAGTTTGTGTTGGTGATCAGCGACCAGGAACGATTCGATGAAGTCGTGCGTCATTTGGAACGCGGCCTGACGAAGCCGTTCTTCGCCATCGGTGAAATGGCGTTTCCGGAAATCGGCAACTTTCTGGCAGAGTCGCAACTTCCGAAGACAGAACAGGCCGGTAACGCGCTCGATCGCCTCCTTTCCCTCCGGGGGGCCAAAGTCATTTTCGAGCTTCGCCGACTTCAGCAGGCACGAGCCAGCGGGCAAATGACAGCCGGCGATCCCAAGGCCGCGAATGCGCTCCATCAACACAATCTGCGCATGATGGCGCAGGTGACAGCCGCCGACGAAGGTCTTGCCTTTGAGGCCTGGGTTCCGGGACTAGTCCAAGGAACCCTGGGTGAGCTCGGAACGATCGACAAAGATCATCCGTCGATGATCACGGCCGATGAAAGACTTGCATCGGAACGTCGAGCGTCGGAAAACACAAAGTATGCCCAACAGATTCAAGCGATGGGGTTGGCAACGTCTAAGACGAATTTACGTTTCAAGCCCGAGGACTTCGTCGGCATTAGCTTGCCGGTCAACATTGCGCTGCAAGCGTTGCTCCTGCTTCTTGTCCTCACCGTTGTCTTCCTCGGCTCGGCACGCATTATCTCCAAGCGAGACACCGCTGATTCCGCAAAGTTGGGCTTCGTGCGATGCACAGCCATCTGGGTTACGATGCTCGTGATTACCTTCGCTGTGTTCGGCATCGTTCCAGGCGGCTTTCTATCCGAACCAGCGCGACAATGGGCAAGTGCGATCGTGGTGATAATCTGCGAACTGGCGATTGTTCTGCTCGCGGCCTATGGCCTGTTGTGTTGGCTGCGAAGGAGAAACTATCAATGGAGTGTGCGCGATTTGATTATCAGCGTCGCCGTATTTGCCGTCATCCTTATGCTGTTGCCGCTCTTCATGCGTGTGCTTTCGCCGTTGCACGATCGACAACTGGATTTTCTTCCTGGGGCGCGCGGCTGGGGCAAGATAGGCGGCTTGCCGATGCGCGACGCTTTTCGCTTTCAGGATGGTGAATGGCGCTGGGCAATCGTCCAATGGGCCGTTTATGGCGGATCGACGATGATGATTGCGAGTTCGCTTGTGTTAGTGACAGTTTGGTACGTATGGCGTGCAGCACGGCAGGGCAGAGTGTCCTTCTTCGGTTACTGGCGATTGCTCGACCGACCTCGAGTTGGCGGAATTCTCCGCGCGACCGGCGATTCTGCGCTTTGGGTCGGCGCTTGCTGTCTGATCGTATGGTTGTGGCTGACGCCGGGACTGCTCAGGGCAACAGAAGTCTGGCATCAAGACCGCATGCGCTACGTCTGCAACCCGGCGCAATACTGGCAGAATCTAAAAATCGCCGCGGCTGAACTGTTGATTGAATGAATCAGCCGCGCTTCAATTAGCATACGGGTTGCTTGTTTCGTCAGGACGGTTGGCGATAACGATCCCCGCCGCCGAGCCCAAGAGCGCGATCGCGACGAGGGCTTGCACGATCCATCCGCGCCACGGCCGTCTTTGCAACCAGGGTATGCTGCCAGCCCAGACTGCATGGAGCGAAAGGGCGATCAAGATGGCGGCGGTTCGGGGTAGCTCCGAGAACAAGTGTCCGGCCGCCATGAGAACTCCAAACACCACCGCCACCAACTCCGCCGGTCCCGCGTGCATGCTCAGCGCTGGCCAGCGCCACGCGAACACAACAGCGACAGCCAAACACACGGCCAACGCGCCGCAAACCTGGCCGAGGCTCAGGCTTCCCGAGGCCGCTAACAGACTGGCGCTGACTCCCACACAGCCGGCCCACAGTGTGCAAAGCGGCAGAGTGGCACGGCGCGCGGCAAGCTGTTCCAGAGAAAGTTGCGACGCGAGAAACAGTGACCCAATTCCGCACCACCAGACGGCCTTTTCGCTGGTCGTAAACTCCGCAGTCACGCCCGTGTTGGCAAATGTGCCCGCGACGATGCCCGCAGCCATGATCGAAAGGAATAGTCCCGTCCATCGGCACGGCAGCGCGGCGCGAATCACGCTGATCGCCGCCACCAGCAATACCGCGTGGGGCAAGCGGCGGATCACGTCGGCCGGCCATGAATCCTGCCAGCCACGGATGGCGACCTCCGCGGCGGCAAAGCCAAGTGCCAAAGCAAGCGTGACAAGCGGAGCGCGCGCACGCGGCCAACGCTGGGCCGCGAGCGTCGCCACCGTCAAGCCACCCGCAGTAACCGCCGCAGGCAGGCAAATCGTCTGAAGCAGAATTTGCCGTTCGACGTCGGTCATGCGTAATGGTGCACAAACCCGGGGGTTGCAACCCCGGGCTTCGCGCGACGAAAACATTCGAGGCGTTCACGTGCGCGAACGCTACTGTTTCTTGACGCCTTCCAAGCTGACGACCAACTTCACCTCGTCGCCCACGCCTTCGGGCATGAACTTGATGCCGAAGTCGCTGCGCTTGAGGGTCAGCGTCGTCTCCAGGCCGGCGCGATAGTCTTTGAACGGCGTCGGGCCTTCACCGGTCAATTCGATCGTGGCTTTCACCGGTTTCGTTACACCGTTGATCGTCAGGTCGCCCGTCACGTCCATCGTGCCGGGCGCGCCGCCGAGCTTGACCGACTTGCTCTTGAACGTGGCCGTGGGAAATTGCTTGACGTTGAAAAAATCCGGGCCCTTGAGGTGCGTGTCGCGTTGGGCGTTGGCCGTGTCCACGCTCGCCGTCTTCACCTCCAGGTTGAGCGAGCTCTTAGCGGGCGACTTCTTGTCGATCGCGAACGAGCCTGAGATATCGTTGAAACGGCCGTACGAATACGAAGTGTTCAAGTGCTTGATGCGGAAGATGATGGAGGAATGGGCCGCATCGACGGTGAAAGTGTCTTGGGCCTGGGCCGAAGTCGCAACGACCAGCGCGAGAACAAACGCAACCAAAGTGGAACACAACATGGGGGCAACCTCTGCTATCGAAAAAAGTCGCAAACCAAACATTGGGCTGACGCCGCCAAATTATAGCAGCAGTTGCCAAGGAGAGTACCACACCCCCATCCGCGTCGCGGCGCTAATTAGGGCAAAGCCACCTGATCGGTCGATGGCAGGTAGCCGAACAAATCTCGCACTTGTTCTTCGGTGAACGTCGTCAGCAGGCCGTCGGGCATGAGCGAGTTGGTCGTGGGTTTAAGCTCTTCGATTTCCAGGTGTCGATCAGCGATCGCTTTTCGGCGGCGCTGGTGCGCACGTCGCCCCAGACTTCGGTCAACTCTTGGGTCAACTCGGCGTCGTCGAACGCGCGAATCGGTCGGGCATGAAATGCGCTGGTCTCACCTGACTAGAGCCGCTGCTCGCGCACCGCCATTGGTGGCGATCTTGTGCAGGTCCTCCGTCGCCCCGCTGTCATAATCAAAGCCGTTGGAGTTCCGCCTTCAGACGGCGAATTGACCGCTTGCCGGCTGAAGCCGCTGCCCCAACCGTGACGGCGATGCCGGTCGTAACGCCTGTGCGGGCTGCTACTACCGCGGCAATGGAGCAAGGGCCGATATTGAGAAAGTACGGATATTCCGGATTTGCCGGATTTTCGGCGACCATTGGCCCGACCATCGGGTGGGCCTGAGTTGCGCTGGTCGCACCCTACATCCGCTCTCGATCCCCCTTCGCCATGCACCGAGTTGCTCGATCCCTTGCCGTGGGTGTGGCTCTGACCGCGCTAATGCTCAGCGGTTGCACGACGCTTTGCGAGTACGTTCGCAACGGCTTCAAAATCGGGCCGAACTACGCCACACCGCCCGCGCCGCTGGCCGAAGATTGGATTGACGCCGCCGACAAGCGCGTGCGCAGCGACCGCGACGACCTGGCCGGCTGGTGGACCGTGTTCAACGATCCGCTGCTCAACCAGATGATGCAAACCGCCTATCGGCAGAACCTCACACTGCGGCAAGCCGGCTATCGCATTCTGGCCGCGCGAGCGCAGCTGGGCATCACCACCGGCCAGTTCTTCCCGCAGGCACAATTCGCCGACGGCAGCTTCCAGCGGATCGCCCAGGGCACCACCAACTCCAACCAGTGGAACCTGAATTTCACGTCGGCTTGGGAGTTGGATTTCTGGGGCCGCTTCCGCCGGGCGATCATCGCCGCCGACGACAACTTGGACGCCTCGGTCTTCGATTACGACGACGTGTTGGTGAGCCTGCTGGGGGATGTCGCCAGCACCTACGTACAAATTCGCACAGCTCAGGAACGGATTCGGCTGCTTGAGAATATCATTGGTATCCAGCGAGACGTGCTGACTTTCATCGAAGGCCAGTTGAAATTAGGCAAGGTCGCCGAACTTGATCGAGCCCAGGCACGCAGCAATCTCAGCCAGAGCATGGCCCAGCTCAACGCCCTGCGAATCACGCTGCGCACGGCCCAGAATCAACTTTGCATTCTACTCGGCATGCCGGCCACCGACCTGACGAACCTGCTGGCTTCCGCCCCGAGTACGTCGATTCCCATCGCGCCCGATGATGTGGTCGTGGGCATTCCCGCCGATCTCCTGCGTCGTCGTCCCGACGTGCGCCGCGCGGAACGATTGGCCGCGGCTCAGGCCGAGCAAATTGGCATTGCCGAGGCGGACTGGTATCCGGCGATTTCCATCTCCGGCAATTTGGGCTGGCGGGCGGCGGAGTTGTCACAGTTGTTCACGCCGCAGTCGTTCAACGGTCGCATGGGTCCTTCGTTTCAATGGAACCTGCTCAACTACGGTCGTATCGTGAACAATGTGCGTTTGCAGGATGCCCGGTTTCAGGAGCTCGTGGTTGCATACCAGAATCTTGTCTTGCAGGCCGACTTGGAAGTGGAGAATGGTATCGTGACGTTTCTGCAAGCCCAAGATCAGGCAAAGAACCTGGCGACCAGCGTCGATGAAGCGTACATCGCGCTGGAAGTGATCGTTGCCCAGTACCAGGCCGGACTGGCCGGCGTCGACTTCAATCGCTACGCCCTGATTCAGCAAACGCTCGTCCAACAACAGGATGGCTGGGCCCAGTCGCGCGGTCAGATCGCTCAGGGTCTGATTGCCGTTTATCGCGCTCTGGGGGGTGGCTGGCAGATCAAGTGCGGGCCCGTGCCCGACAAGCAGGGAATTCTGTCGCCGCTGCCGCCGGTGAAGCCGGAACCTGCGGAAGAGATCGCATCGCCGGTCGAAGCACTTCCGAACCCGCCCGCCGAGTCGCTGCTGGAATTGCCCGCACCGGCGGCCGAGTGATTCTTCGCCCCATCCTGGGGCTGATCTCAGGGCCAATCAGTTATCCGCTGTAGGGCCGGCTGTGCCGGCCGGATTCGCGAGACTTTCCCATCCACGGCCGGCAAAGCC
>SXHT01000091.1 GCA_005773095.1 Planctomycetaceae bacterium | reverse complement strand
TCGCGCAGATCGGCAAGCTGCTGTTCGATCCGCGCCAGTTCAATCTTGGCGGCATTCGTCTCGCGATTGGCTTTCTGCCTGAGGGCATCCAGCTCGGTCAAGCGTGCCGCATCTTCGCTGAGCCAGATTTCCAGCTCGCGCAATCGCGTGTCGTTGTCCGCCATGCCAAGCTGAGCGTTCCCAAGCGCCAGGGTAACCGACTGAAATTCGGCGCTCGCGGAGGCCAGTTCGGCCGTCAATTGCTGAAACTGCTGGTCGACTTGGGCCTTTCTTTCCGCCAGGGAACTGGTAACCAGACGCTGCTCCGCCAATTCGCGAGTCAATTCCCGATAGCGCTCTCCGATCGAGTGGGCCAGAATCTCATCCTCGCCAATCTGCGTCTCGATCGTTGTTTTGGCAAGTTCGGATTGATGCGCTTGTGCTTTGAGATCTGCCACCTGCGAACGCAGCGCCCGCAGTTCGCTGCGACGAGAAATAAGGCCTACCGCCGACGGCCGCGGCCCCAATTGCAGCGTGCCGTCGGGCGACAGCAACTCGCCGGCCATGGTGACTATGCTCACGCCACGGCCGGCCGAGTCTTGCAGGCTCAGCGCGTGCGAGAGTTTTTCCACGACCCATGTGCGTCCGAGCAGCCGTTTGGCCAGCGGCATGAAGTCCGGCGTAGTTTCAACAAACCGATCTGCTCGGCCAAGTACGCCTGGCTGACCATTGAGATCGAGTGCGTCCGCCGGCGTCGGGGCGGGCATCCGATCCATCCGCACCAGTCCCACCCGGCCGGTCAGGCGCATGCCTTCTTGCTGCAAGTGGTCAATCAGCTCGCGACTGGAAGTGACCACCAGATGCTGGGCAAAATCGCCCAATGCCACCTCGATGATGCGGGCAGTTTCGATCTCCACGTTCAACAAATCCGCGACCAAACCGCGGATTCGCGTCAGCGGACCCGTCTCCGCATCACGAACCCTCATCAGCAGTTCCCTGGCGCCAGCCGAGACGCCCTCCAGTCGTTGTTCAAGCTCTTCCAGCACGGCCGTACGTTCCGCGGCCGCGGAAAGCCGCTCTCGCACCTGCGCTAGGAACTGCCGCGCTTGTGCGGCCAGCTGGCGTCGTTGGGCCAGCTGAGCTTCCGCCGCGTGGCGTTCGCGTTCGCACCGCGTTACCTCGGCGGTCACTTCTCCTAGTTGATGTTCGTGCCGTGAAAGTTCCGTGGCCAGGGAGCCGCGAAGTGGATCTAGTTCGGCAATCCGGGCGCTACCTCGCTCGCGAATGCTGGTTACGGCGGCCAGCCTGGCATCGAGCGAGCTGATTTCCTTGCCCAACGCCGCGGCGATGCGCAGCTGCTCCAGCTGGGCTGCTCGGCGCTGTTCGCTTACGCTGCGCAATTCGTCCAACTCCACCGTCAGCCGCGTTAAGCCCCGCTCCTCCTCGGCCAGCTGCTGCCCATGCTGCAGGTGGCGTGCCTCCGCGTCGGCCAGCGACAATTGCACGTCGCGTGCCTGATGCTCCAGGTTGCCTGCGCGCAGATTCATCGTTATCAGATGCTGACGGTGGCGAGTGATTTCCTTTTCCAATTCCGTCGCGCGTTTTCGTTCATGTTCGATCGTTGACTCGTTGGTGGCGATCCGTTCGCGGTGCTCGGCCACGCGAGCCTCGGCGGCGCGAATCGCCACGTCGCAGTCGCCAACCTTCAGGTCGAGTTCCAGCGCTTGTGCTTCGAGCGCTTCTGCCTCGGCCGCGGCCGCGGCCGATTCATCGCGGGCATCGGAGACCTCCCGTTCGAATTCCGAGAGCCGCTCCGAGAGTTTCCGCCAGTCGGCCAAACCCACTTGCGTGCGGAGAGACTGCAAGTGGTCGGAGTATTCCTGGTATTTCCGTGCTTTGCCCGCCTGGCCGCGGACAATGCGCAGGCGATTTTCCACCTCGTCGACGATGTCTTTCAATCGCAGCAGATTCTGATCGACCCTTTCCAAGCGGCGTTGGGCTTCGATTTTTTTTGCCTTGAATCGGCTGATTCCGGCGGCTTCCTCGAAGATCATCCGCCGGTCGCGCGGGCTGGCTTGCAGCATCACGTCGACCTTGCCTTGTTCGATCACCGAGTAGGCTTCCGTCGCGACGCCCGTGCCGGCAAACAAGTCGCGGATGTCTCGCAGACGGCACGGCTGGCGATTGATCAGGTACTCGCCTTCGCCGCTGCGGTACACCCGCCGGGTGATATGAACGTCGCAGGTGTCGATCGCCAGAAGTTTGCTGGTATTGTCGAACGTCAACGTGCATTCGGCGGAATTGAGCGGTTTTCGGCTGGCCGAGCCGTTGAAGATGACGTCGGCCATCTCCTTGCCCCGCAGGCTCTTAACGCTCTGTTCGCCGAGCACCCACTTGATGGCGTCGACGATGTTCGACTTGCCAGAGCCGTTCGGACCAACAACGACCGTAATGCCCGAGGGAAACTCAAATCGCGTCTTATCGGCAAAGCTCTTGAAGCCAACGAGTTCCAGCGCTTTGAGCATGGCAAAAAGTGGAAACAACCGGCGGAGTCGAGCGTTCTCCCTTTCCCTCGCCGCGAGGGGGAAAAGAGAAGCCATGTGCCCTCAACCGTGCATTATACCCGGCATCGGGACATTATTCAGCGGCACTTAAAGCCACGTAACCGTTCACGGGACAGGGGGACAGGCACATTTTCCCGGGAACCACGTTGGACAACCTCCTGACCAGGCGATGCGCCTCTCGCGAATTCGCCGGGAAGATGAGCCAGTCCCCGGCCCGTGAGCTGCGTGTTTTCGGACTTCGAGATTCAGACCCGCGAATTTTGCCCTGCTATTGCAGTTTCGACCCCCTTCGGCCGAACAGTTCAGGCAGCGGGTTAGCAACTTCGATTTGATCGGGTGCCTCCGTGACGCCTGCCGGCTGGCCCTCGGCAACCTCAACCTCCTTGCGCGTGTAGGCTCGATTGCCCGCTGGAATTGCATCGATCTCAAATCGACCTGGTAGTGCGTGACAGGCTTTGGCTTGCTGCAGTGCTTGCACGACGTCGGGATACGAACCGCCCAGCTCGACAATCGCTCGAATCACCTCGTCGATCTTGGTGCTCACGGCACGTTTCTGATCGGGCTCACCCACGGCGAACCGGCTGATCGTGACCTTATTGCTGCCCTCGGCGGCATTGATCATGATCGACTTGCCCGCGTCGAGCACCAGCGGCGTACTGAAATTCTGCTCGTGGCCAAAGAGCACCACCTCCGGACGGAAGCTGCGGGTCACATGGATCAGCGGCGGTCCGGAGGTTGTCAGCAGATGATAGCTGAACTGCCCACCCAGATTCTCTCCGCGAACCAGCGGCTCGTTGGGGTTCATTGCCCACATCGCACGGAAGGCGCCGTAGCGCGTTTCCACGCTGGCCACGTCCAGCAGGGAGCGTAATTCGTCGAACGCAGCCACGTCGTCCATTGCTCCGAGCGCGGCCAAGGCGTAGGCGCGGAAGGCCGATTCCTCTTTGGCGGCGGCGGCCAGCGTCGGCGCGGCATTCGACTGATCGAGATAGGCCAGCGCCTCGGCCGAGTAAAACCGAACCTCCGGATCCTTGGACTCCAACCCCTTGGAGAGCACCTTCGTGGCCTCCGACCCAATGGCTTCCAACCGCAATGCGGCCGTGGCGGCAGTTACCGGATCGAGCAATTGGCGTTCGAGCTGCTCGAGCCGGACCGATTGCTCGGCAGGCGCCTCTTTGATTGCCACCGACCGTACGACTCGCAGGTAGCGTGCAACGTTGTCTTTGTAGCGGGGATGAACCGCCAGCTCGATGTACTCATCTGTCTTGGGCTTGGCGACTCCCTGCTTAATTCCCTGGGAGAATGTATGAAAGCGTTTGTTGATCGCCACGCCGATCTGCGAGCTAATGCGCACCGACTTGTCTTCGCTCTTGATGACCAGTCCCAGCGATCGTGGTTTGAGCGCGGTGCCGCCGCCCAGCACGTGACCTTGGGTGAGCGCGGGGCGGTCGTTTTCGCCATCAGCCGAGGGATCGACAAGAATCGCTCCCTCACCCAGCGCCATGACGTGGCCATCGCGAATCTGATTGCCCAGCACGGCCAGCTCGGCCAGGCGTGTCTCCATCAGCCAACCGCCGCGCAAACATTCGGTATCGCTGCGCGAGGGAACCTGCACTTCCAAATCAAACTTGTCCCCCTTTTGCACGCCAGGGGGCAGAAATGCCCGTACCAGCACAATCGCCGTGTTGGGCGACGCGAGTAATGCGTTGGGATTCGGCACGCCGCGCGTTTGCAATTCGTGCAGCACAACGGCCCGCTGCGGCGACGGCGGTGGGTCCTCCCCCGTGCCTGCCAACCCGGTGACAAGCGCCACGGACTCCACCTTGATATACGTGTTGCCATACGGCTTGGCCATGTCGCCGACCAGCTGCGTGGTCGATTCAACGGCTATGTCCAGATCGTCCTCCGGGCTTTGCGAACGAAGCGCAGGGCCCGCGCAACCAACGATGGTTACGAAAACGAACCACGACCAAAGGCGGCAAGGCTTCATGCCATTGCTCCTTGTAGAATAGAAATGTCAATCGGCGGCGATCTGCATCCTTGCAGAGCCTCAAGATGGGCGAATAAAGCGGCGGGAGGATACACGGCACCTCGTGCACTGGTCAAGGTGTATTGTGCCAGCTGCCGATGGTGGGATGACTGGACAACGGCGTCATCTGCCCACCGTTGCATGGTCAACTCACGGCCAATCCTCTCCGCCCTGGTTCCAAGGGTGACAGCGGAAAATTCGCCACACGCCCCGGGGCAGACCTCGAAAAACTCCGAATTTATGCACCGAGAGGATCATGTATTGGCTGCACGAAGGGTGAAAACGACACTGCGGCCCAAGCCAAGGACTTATGAGAAGTTGGTAAGCTCGTACGATGACGATCAACAGCATCGCAGGTATCCGACCAATGCCAGCACAGATCCAACGCATTCGATTATGGTTGCCGACGGCGCTTGGCAGCGCGGCGGGCAAGTTGAACGAGCGATTGAGCGAGCGGCTCGAGTTGGGGTTCATAATTCGATCGGGGGACGATGACCAGATCGACGCCCGTCGGCAGCCGGGCGACGTTCAACCGAAATGCCTCACGCAAGAGTCGCTTCCAGCGATTCCGCTTCACCGCGCCGCCGACCTTTCGCGACACCGATAGTCCCAGCCGCGGATGCTCCAGGCCGTTGTCGGCCGCGTACACCACGATCCGCTCGTCAGACGCCACGCGGCGCGCTTCAAACACCCGCTTGAACTCCGCCAGTCGCTTGAGCCGGTACGCAGGCAAAAATCGAAACCTGGAAGCCATCATGGACCGGTACCGTCGGTGGGCGATGTTTCGCCACCGCCGGCACGTTTGTTGACCAGTTGCAATGGCTTGCGGGCCCAAGCGTCGGTCATGTCCCGCATGGGGGGCAGCGGCTTGCGAATTTCGCGACGCGCCAATCGGGCCGCGACGATCACGAAGGCAATCACGTCAAAAAACAGTACCATAAACGCCAGCAAGGCGAGCCCCAGCCGTGCGCGATCGAGCGCCGAGAGCCGCTCCCAGACCGGTACCGCGGCAAGCACGTTGATGGGAATGATCATCATGGGAAAACCCATTGCAATGTGGCGGAATACCGAAGTATTCAACTCCCAGCTCCGAAGAGTTCAGCGACGCGCGGCATTACCATCGCAAGTCCTCTCGCGGGTGTGGTCGATTATGCTTATGGAAGTGCTGATCCAAATCGCGAATCAACTCCTGGCTTTTCTGATCGATCTCTTTGGGTATTACGATCTCGATTTCCGCAAAGAGATCACCCGAGTCCCCGGTCTTCGGCGACACTCCCCGGCCCTTGGCCCGCAGCTTGGTGCCGCTTGATGTGCCAGGCGGCACGCGCAGGCTGATCGTGCCTTGCGGCGTAGGCACATCTACCTTGGCGCCCAAGGCCGCTTCGGCAAGCGTGACGGGCACTTTAATTTCCAGGTGTTTGCCGCGGCGGGTGAAGTGGGGATGTGCAGCGACGTGGACGGTAATCAGCAAATCGCCCACAGCGCCACCACGCGGGCCCGGATTGCCTTGTCCGCGCAGGCGAATTTTTTTTCCGTCCTCGATGCCGGCGGGGATTTTGACCGCGACCCGCTTCAGATGCCCTTTTTCATCCTGCAATCCCAATTCTGACTCACCCCCCAGTACGGAGGTTTGGAAGGGGATCGTGACTTCGGCTTCGACATCGGCGCCGTGTTTGGAGGATGCGGCCTTGGAGCGGCGGCCCCCGTCGGAGGAACGGCGGAACTGGCTGAAGATGTCGCCAAAAGACGAACCTTCGCCTCCGCCAAATACCTGGCTGAAATCGAATTCCTCGCCACCTGCGCCAGCGCCCCCCGTCCAACTGCCGCCCGACCAGCTGCCGCCCGGTGCGTTCGTCCATGGTCCGGCCCCCGTGCGTGGCCCGCCCCCCGCGCCCATCGATTCAAAAGATGCTCCGTAACGATCGTAGAGCTCGCGCTTGCTCGGATCGTTGAGCACGTCGAAGGCGGCCTGAACTTCCTGAAACTTCTGCTTCGCCGACTTGTCGTCGGGATGCAAGTCCGGGTGATACATGCGGGCCAACTTGCGATACGCGGCCTGGATCTCGTCGGCGGAAGCATCGCGTTTCACGCCCAGGGTCTTGTAGTAAGCGTCTTCAGCCATGCGAGAAGTCTTCGAGGTGGCGGTGCGCGGTCGGGATCTGTGCATTTTACGAATTACACCGCCCACCCAGCAAGCCGGCGACGACAAGGCGCCGCGGATCAGGGCCCGGACAGCCAGAACCGCGACTATAATCGAAGTTTTACCGATCAAGCCGCGGCCGTGGGTCGCTCAATGCATCATGGATCACCGATTCGCAGTTTTTCTGCTCACCGCGTTGATCGCACACTCGGTAAGCGCGCCCCCCCTCGCCGTCGGCGGACAGCTTAAATTGAGCGTCGTCGACAAGGACACCAGCATGCCATTGCCGGCGCGGATGCACCTTAAGAACGCCGCCGGGCGAATGCCCAAGGTGCCAAAAGTTCCGGTTTGGGCCGATCACTTTGTGTTCGATGGCGAGATAACCTTGACGTTGCCGAAGGGGCACTATCAGTTTGAACTTGAGTGCGGCCCCGAGTTTCTCGATCAACAGGGACACTTTGAAATCAACGATTTCGCGGACGACGAAAAGACGCTCGAAATGCGCCGATTCGTCGACATGGCCAAGGAGGAGTGGTACAGCGGCGACCTGGATCTGCGCCGCCCCGTAAGAGACCTGGAACTGCTGATGCGCGCCGACGATCTGCACGTGGCCCATGTCTTCTCGGGGCCGAGAGTCGGTCCCAAACGACAAGCCATTCCGCCGGGCATCACGCGGTTCGGCGAGAGTCGCTGCTTCCGTGACGCCGAAGGCGCGCCCCCATGGCGCGACGTTCTTCGGCCAACCGACTGGCGGTTGCCGCTTTGCATCGCGCATCATGAGGTGGACTCAATCGAGCTGGCATCGTCTCAGCTTCATCGCAGCGGTGTTGCAAAGGACGAGAAGGACTGCAAACCGCGCGATCCAACCTTATTTCCCGGTCCCGAGGGTATCGCTCGGTGGGGCGAACGGGTTTACTTCCATCTGCTCAATTGCGGCCTGCGGATTCCCCCCTCGGCTGGAAGCGGTTCCGGCGCGGCGCCCAACCCCGTTGGCTACAACCGCGTCTATGTGCACGTCAACGGCGACTTCAGCTACGACGCCTGGCTTGAAGGTCTACGAGCGGGTCGCGTCGTGATTACGAACGGCCCGATGATTCGTCCCACGGTCGAAGGTGAATATCCTGGTCACGTATTCCGCGCCGACGAAGGACAGCAAGTGGAGTTGGAAGTCAGCGTCAACCTGGCTACGCGAGAAAAGATCGAGTATTTCGAAATCGTGCAAAATGGCGCGGTCGCGCATTCGGTGCGGCTCGATGCCTTTAAGCAGTCTGGAGGCCGGTTGCCCAAAGTGGTATTCAAGACCAGCGGCTGGTTTGTCTTGCGCGTTGTGACGAACAACCAGAAAACACACCGCTTCGCAATGACCGCGCCCTACTATGTGGAGATTGGCTACCAACCGCATATCAGCCGCGAATCGGCCCAATTCTTTCTGAACTGGACGGAAGAGCGAATGCGGATGCTCAAACCCGAAGATGCGGAACAGGATCGCTGGCAGGCGACCCACGGGTTCTGGGAGAAATTGGTGGCGGGAGTTCCGCCGCAAGAGGGCCCGTGAAGGCCGCCGAGCGGCGGAGTTTGAGCGCCCTACCGGTCTTTCAGCAACGCACACTGAATTCCGCGCACCAGGTCGCGGCGCGTGCTGCGGGAATATTCCAGATCGAACCACAACACCTTGCGGTTCGCATCGAGCAAGTAAGTTCGTGGCAGGTCGGCGGTGGCGACTTGTTCAAACGCCTCACCGTCAACGTCCAGCAGATTGACAAACGTTGCGCCAACTTGCTGGAGCGTGGCCTTCGCGTCGGCTGCCGGACCGGCAGAGACGCCGACGATCTTTACCCCGTGCGGCCCGAATCGCTCACCGATGACAGGTCCCATGTCGCCGATCTGTTCCACGGCATAGGGGTTGGTTGAGTTCCAGAACACGACGACCGTTAACTTGGGCCCCATTAACTTTGCAAACTGCTGCGGTTTTCCGTCCTGGTCGGGGAGCGAAAGATCGGGAAATGTGTCGCCCGCTTTAATGAGTGAGTTTTGGGTCTCCGCCGCAGTCAAAAGCACAGCGGGGATCTCGAGCGGCCGGTGTGGGAAGTTGAAGGCCTCTTGGGGCTGGCCAATCACCGGTGGATCTTCGATCGCATGCCTGGTGGCGAGCGTGGCGGATTTGGGGGGCACCTGCGTCGTCGCCGCGTCGGGTTGCAATTTCGTCACCGCTTGCGGTTTCGGATGCGACGGCACTCCAGGCGCGGGGGGCGAGGTTTTTTCTCCGCAGCCACCCCCCACGGCAATGGCTATCAGCAACGCGTAACGAGTCGCATTCATCGTCGCGCTCCGTCATGTTGTTTGATTTGAATGCCCAGCTCGCGCAATTGCTTCGGATCGACCGCGCCTGGCGCTTCGGTCATCAGGTCAGTCGCGCGCTGGGTTTTGGGGAATGCAATGCAATCTCGGATATTGTCCAAGCCGCCGAACAGCATCACCCAGCGATCAATGCCCAGTGCGATGCCGCCATGGGGTGGAGCGCCAAACGCCAGTGCATCAAGCAGAAATCCGAATCGCTCTTTGGCTTGCTCGCGGCTGATCCCCAGCAAGTCAAAGACCTGCGACTGCACTTCCGCGCTGTGAATTCGAATGGTGCCGCCGCCGGCCTCGCTGCCGTTGATCACCAGGTCGTACGCCTGAGCGCGGCATTTGCCGGGATCGGTTTTGAGCAGCTCCTGGTCCTGCACGCGCGGGGCCGTGAAGGGGTGGTGCATGGCAGCCCAGGTTTTCTCTTCCTCGTTCCAGGCGAACATCGGAAACTCAACGATCCACGAACAGTGCAACGCCCGGGGATCGTAAAGTTTCAGCTCCTCGGCGAGTCTCCTCCGCAGCGCGTACAGGGCTTTGCTGGTCGTCTCAAACGTGTCTGCCACGAACAGCAACAGATCGCCAGGCGCGGCGTCCAGCCGCTCGCGGATCTTCCCCAGCATCTCGGGCGCAAAGTTCTTGGCGATCGGTGACGCCGGCGTTCCGTCGGCTTCCACCTTCAACCACGCCAGTCCTTTTACTCCGAAATCCTTGACGAGCCAACCGGTCAGATCGTCGATATTCTTACGCGAATAGTTGGCCGCGGCCCCCTTGGCGTTGATGCCGCGCACGCGGCCACCCCCTTCAGCACACGCCTTGAACACGCGGAACTCGCACTCCCGGGCAAGATCGGTGAGGTCCTTCAATTCCGTGCCAAATCGCAGATCGGGCGCGTCGTGACCGAACCGCTCCATCGCTTCGTCGTAGGTCATGCGAGGAAGCGGCAGCGCGACCTCCAGCCCAAGTACGTCGTGGGCAATCTCAGCTACCAGACCGTCGAGGATGCCGATCACGTCGTCCGCGTTCACAAACGACATTTCCATGTCCAGTTGCGTGAACTCCGGCTGGCGGTCGGCCCGCAAGTCTTCATCGCGGAAACAGCGGGCAACCTGCACGTAACGGTCGTAACCGGCGATCATCAAGATCTGCTTGTACAACTGCGGCGACTGCGGCAAGGCGTAAAACAAACCATTTTGAATGCGGCTCGGCACC
>SXHT01000090.1 GCA_005773095.1 Planctomycetaceae bacterium | reverse complement strand
CTTGGTGGCCAGCATTGCGTTGGCCGCGTACTTGGTCATCTCAGCGCTTTGCGGCGACATCACGACAAAGGGTTTTTCGGTCCGTAGAAAGGGAGCATAAAGCTGCTTAAGTATCTCGGCCACTTCCGGTCGACGCACGCCAACCACCACGCGGTCGGGTTTCATAAAATCCTCGATGGCCGCGCCTTCCTTCAGGAATTCCGGGTTGCTCGCGACGTCGCAATCGCGTCCGGTGAGTGCCTTGAGCCGCTCGTAGATGGCCTGATTGGTGCCGACGGGAACCGTGCTCTTGGTGCAGATAATGGCCGCCGGAGAGAGGTGCGGCGCCAGCTCGTCGATGGCCGACCAGAGGAAGGAAAGATTGGGCGATCCATCGACCGCAGGGGGCGTACCAACGGCCAAAAGCACAAGCTTTGCCGGCTTAACTGCCGCAGGCAAATTTGTGGTGAAGTGCAAACGCCTGGCGGCGATCGTGTGCTCAAGGATTTCCACGAGGCCCGGCTCGTAGATCGGCACTTCGCCGCGATTGAGAAGATCGATCTTCGCCGGGTCAATATCGACGCATGTGACATCATTTCCGCTTTCGGCGAAGCAAGCGCCGGTGACAAGGCCCACGTATCCTGTACCCACAACCGCGATCTTCATGTAGATTGACTCCGGTATTTTTGAGCTGCGTTCATGATAATCGGGGATGTCGGTTCTGGGAAGATTATGGAACAGTGCGACCTGGCAGTCATCGGCGGAGGGATTGTTGGATTGGCCACCGCCTATTGCGCGCTGCAGCGATTTCCCGACTGGCGGCTGATTCTCTTGGAGAAAGAGCCGCGCGTTGCCGTGCATCAGACGGGCCACAATTCCGGCGTGTTGCACTCGGGGATATATTATCGGCCTGGTTCGCTGAAGGCGATTAACTGTCGGGCGGGCAAGTTGGCGATGGAAGCGTTTTGCCGATTGGAGGAAATCCCTTTCGAAATCTGTGGAAAAGTCATCGTCGCCACCTGTTCCTCCGAGCTGGCCGCGCTGCGCGCGGTTTACGAGCGCGGCCTGGCCAATGGAGTCCCCTGCAAGCTGGTGAATCAAGCGGCCCTGGCGGAGCTTGAGCCCCATGCCGCAGGCCTCGAGGCGATTCATGTCCCGGAGACGGGAATCGTCGACTACCGGCAAGTCTGCGAGCGACTCGTCCAACGCGTGATCGAGCGAGGAGCGCAGGTCGTGCTTTCGGCGCAGGTGCGAGAGGTTCGTCGTGATGGCGGGGGGGGCATGGTCGTTGTCACCACCCAGGGAGACTTTGCCGCGCGGCAGATTGTTAACTGCGCGGGGCTGCACTGCGACCGCGTAGCGCGCGCATCGGGGGATGCGCCACCGGCGAAAATCATTCCGTTTCGTGGCGAATACTATCGACTGCTGCCGTCGGCAGAACATTTGTGCCGCAACCTGATCTATCCCGTTCCGGATCCTGACTTTCCGTTCCTGGGGGTGCACTTCACACGCATGATTGGCGGCGGCGTGGAATGTGGCCCCAACGCCGTTTTAGCGATGGCTCGCGAGGGTTATCGCTGGCGCGATTTTCAGGCAGCGGATCTGTTCGAGACACTGGCCTATCCTGGTTTTTGGAGGCTCGCCGCGCGTTATTGGAGAACGGGTCTGGGCGAAATTTGGCGATCGCTCAGCAAGCGGGCCTTCGTGATCGCTTTGCAGCGGATGATCCCTGATTTGAAAGCCGAGGACTTGGAAACGGCCCCGGCAGGCGTGCGAGCGCAGGCTGTCGCGCAGGATGGTGCGATGCTGGACGATTTTCTGCTGCTCGAATCACCGCGCATCCTGCACGTCTGTAATGCCCCCTCTCCGGCAGCTACCGCTTCGCTGAATATTGGCAGGTTGGTCGTTGAAAAGCTGGCGAGTCGCCGGGACGGATAGTCGCGGCCGACCCACAGGCGCGCTGGGAACCGGGAGGTCCCTTCCGGTCCCGATGCCAGCATCCCCGGCGATCCAACCATGCATTTCTCCCGACCGTTATAATCCCAACGCGATGGATGAAGAACCGAGGGTCCTGGCCGAAATTGTTGACACGGTTGCAACACACGGTTATGGTGAATTTCTGACCCTTCAACGCAGGTACAACATCGTATGAGCACGAGCAATTTGGGCGTGGGCAGCGCAAGAACGGCGACCGTCAAGCTGGCATCGTCGGAATTCGACCGCTATCAGATTCAGACGTGGGCCATCCTGGGCGGTTTGTTGCTGGCTTTAATCTGGTGCTACTGGAACACGCTTACCACGGTGGCGCGCGCTTGGGATAATCCGAAATACTCGCATGGCTACCTTGTGCCCTTATTCACGGCGGTCCTCATTTGGATGCGGCGTGAGCCGTTTGTCAAAGTGACCGATTCGGCTCGTTGGTCGGGGTTTGCGGTGATTGCCTTGGGGTTGGCGGTTCGTCTCATCGCCACGCGGCTATCGAGCGCGGTTCCGGAAATGTATTCGATCATTCCCTGTGTGATCGGGGCGATTCTGCTCGTCGGCGGTTGGCCGTCGGTGCGGTGGGCTGGACCCGCGGCGCTCTTTTTAGTTTTCATGTTTCCCTTGCCGGGAGTGCTTGACGCCGGGCTATTACGTCCTCTGCAAAAGCTGGCAACGATCGTCAGCACGTATGCGCTGCAAACGATGGGCATCGCTTCCTACAGCGAAGGCAATCGGATTGTCATTGGCGAAATACAGATGGGCGTTGTCGAGGCGTGCAGCGGTTTGCGCATGCTGACAATTTTTGTCGCTCTCGCGGTGGCAATTACCCTGGTCACCGATCGGCCCTTATGGGAGCGATTGGTCATCATTTTGAGCGCGGTGCCGATTGCGCTTTTGGTGAATATCATTCGCATTACGGTAACAGGAATTCTGCACCTGACCGTTGGAACGCAGATCGCCAACAAGGTGTTCCATGATCTCGCGGGTTGGGTGATGATGCCGATGGCACTTGGGTTCTTGTACGTGGAGTTCCAGGTTCTCTCGCACCTGGTGGTCGATGAAAGTGCCCTGGGCCCGGTGAGAATTGGCACGGCGCCACCGCGTCCCGAGGGCAAGAAACCGGTCGTTAAGCCGGTCGTCTAGGGGGTCGAGCCAACGCGACACGGCGCTGGTTGAAATGTTGAAAAAATGCCACAGTGCGAGCTGACATGAACGGGTTCCTGGTATCGCAAGCTACTGAAATGTCACAAGTTGCATCAGATTTGGTAAATAGGTTGGCGCCTGGCCCAAGTCTTGCTGGAAGCTAACGATTCACCCTTCGCCACACGGGGCGTCGCGGTTGGGGCGCAGGTGGGGCGAACAGCAACAACAAGGAATTTTGCACCATGCCGAATGACTTTTCTTCCGATCTTGACGCTGCATCGGGCGGTTCTCAGGGTTCGGTCGCGATGGTGGCGGTACCCACACGCGTTCCGCACGTTCCCGTGCCAACATGGGCGTTCGGTCCGCCGGCTGTGCCGGAGATCGTGAATGCCAAGCCTGGCCCGATGGAATTGATGCACGCGCTGCGGCGTCGTTGGATGACGGCGGTGGGATTGGGGTTGCTCGTGGGCGGAACGCTGTCCGCGATGGTGTGGTACTTCCTGCCCGTTCGTTATGAAGTCGTGGCGCTGTTACGAGTGCTCTCAACGCGACCGAAAGTACTGGAAAAGGAGGGGCTCGGCGGAGCCGATGGCGACTACGCCGTTTACAAGCGCACGCAGGCGGCACTCTTCAAGAGCAATTTCGTATTGCAAGCCACCCTGCGCAAGCCGGAAGTTAAACGGCTATTCCTGATCCAACACAATAAGGACGACATCCTTGACTTTTTGTCGAATGAAATCTCGGTCGACTATCCGGGCGATTCAGAGATCATGCGCGTATCCATGAAGGGCGATCGGCCTGATGAGTTGCGGACCATCATCAATTCGGTGAAAGAGTCATACATGGACGAGATCGTCAATGCAGAGCGCATGGAACGATTGCGTCAGCGCGACATGTTGGAGCGATTCTACAAGAAGAATCGCGAGGACATTCGCAATCGCTTGGATGCGCTTCACAAACTGAACAAGGAGTACAGCACGTCTGGCGATAATGAAGCCAGGATCAAGCTCGACTTGGCCTTCAGGCGGCTGAACAGTCTGGTCGAAAGACAGGAAGGTTTACAACACCAGATTGGCGAGGTCGAGATGCGGATCCTGTTGTTGACAACGCGCGCATCGTTGGCGGATGACATTGAGATTCCGGATTTTATCATCGATCATCAGCTTGGCAGTGACGTCCAGATGGGACAGCTCAAGCAGGCCTTGGCGGACTATACCGCAGCATTGACCGAAGAAAAGCGCCGCACGAACAACCCCAAATCTCCAAGCGTGATGCGGATGCGGCAGCAGATGAATTTCATTGAAGAACAGCTGGACGCGCGCCGCGAGGAGCTGCGCCCGGTCTTGATCGAATTGTTCAGGTATTCGACGCAAGGCGAAAAGCCGGAGCAATTTATTCCGCTCCTGGAAACAGAGCGTGAACGATTGGCCGCACATCTGGAGGAAGTGAACCAGAAGGTTCAGCAGCACCTGGAGGAAATGCAGAAGTTGAATAAGTTCTCGGTCCAAATTGAGTCGCTTGGAGCCGAACTCAAGGAAGTGCAGGACGTCACGGCGAAGATGGGCAACGAGCTCAAGCTCTGGGCGGTGGAAATCGACGCGCAGCCGAGAGTGCAAAGCATCGAAGACGCCAGCATTCCATCGGGCAACGACGCAATTCGCAAGTATGTTGCGGTCGGCTTCGCCGGCGCGACCGGTTTTGCGGCGGTGCTGTTCTTCGTTTCTATTCTGGAGTTCCAATCGCGACGCCTGAATTCAGAACGGGAAATAAGCGAAGGGCTCGGCATTCGCGTGATCGGGCACCTCCCCCCGCTGTCGGGTCGAGCCTGGCGAATGCTGGCCAACCCTTCGAGCGCTGCCGGCGCTCATTTGCAATCGCTGCTCACGGAGTCGGTTGACAGTATTCGCACAACTTTAGTTCACTCCAACGGAGCGAACCCCCCCAGGGTCGTGATGGTCTCGAGTTCCGACATCCAGGAAGGAAAGACAACCGTCGCCAGCCAATTGGCGGCAAGCCTGGCTCGCGCCGGACGGCGCACGGTGCTGTTGGATGGTGATCTCAGAAATCCGACGGCACATGTCGTATTCGGCCTTCCTCTGGGGCCGGGGTTTGCGGATGTTCTTCGCGGCGACGCCGAGGGGGAAGCCGCCTTGTATGCCACGTCGGCGCCGAACCTGTGGCTGATGCCTGCCGGGCAATTCGATGCGGCGGCCGTGCAGGCGCTGGCTGGCGAAGCGCTGGTGAAGATCATCAAATCGCTTAAG
>SXHT01000089.1 GCA_005773095.1 Planctomycetaceae bacterium | reverse complement strand
TGATTACAAATCAGCTGCTCTGCCAATTGAGCTACGCCAGCGACTTGGAGCCCCCCCTACGAAAACCTCTAAATATAACGAACTGATTCCGGCATGCAATATGGTATGGACGCAAGGTTTCGGATTTCCGCTCCCTTCACCCACCTGGCCATGCGGAAACACACACCACACTGCGAAAACACCGACTTCGCACCAGGTCCTCCTAACGAAGTCCACAAACTCCCCCCATTTTGACACCCTGCAAGGTAAAGACGTCGTTTGGAACGGCACTACCGACTACCGGGGGAACACGCTCGCGTCAGGCAGAAAATAGAGGCAGACAAGAAACGCATCCCAAAGCTATCCACCGCTCGAAGGGCAAACCCCAGAAAAACGTCAAATCGCCTGTGGAATGGACTCGCTGACCTCCGTTTGTTGAGATCCCCTGTCTTTGTTGAGATCCCCTGTCTTTGTTGAGATCCCCTGTCTTTGTTGAGATCCCCTGTCTCGGGGGGCCTTTTTCGGCAGCGGGACGGCGGGATGATCGGGTGGTACGACGAAACTCATCGCCCCTCCCTGCTGCACCTCACCTTCATCCCACCTCGAGAACACAGTGCCTGCGAGAACACAGTGCCTGCGAGAACACAGTGCCTGCGAGAACACAGTGCCTGCGAAAACACAGTGCCTGCAAAACACAGCAACCTGGATATCACAGCGGACCCGGCACTTCGATCTTCTCGTCGTGAGCCGCCTGACGCAACTTGTCGAGGGCCCGAGCTTCGATCTGCCGAATTCGTTCCTTGGTCACGCCCAGCTCCGCCCCGACCTCTTTCAAAGTCAACGGCTCGTGGCCGTGATCCAGGCCGAATCGCCTGATGATAATCTTCTGCTCCCGCTCGTCAAGTGTCTCCAGAATCTTACCGATCTGACGTTCTCGCAAAGCCTGGGCGCTTTCTTGCTCATACTGATCGGATCGCGATTCAGGCGTGGCAAAAAACATTTCGTCGTGGCTGGTTCGGTAGCGGTCGCGATACCGCAATTCGTCTGGAATCGTCCGCGCGAAATTCTTCATGATCGCCCACGTGGCGTATGTGCTGAACTTGTTCCCACGGGCGAAATCAAACTTCTCCGCGGCGCGAATCAGCGACATGTTGCCGTCGCTCACCAGCTCAAAGAAATTCTCGCCCTGGCCAACATGTCGCTTGGCGATCGACACCACCAGCCGCAGATTCGCCCTGACGATGTCGTTCTTCACCGCGACCGCTTGATCGTAGAGATTCTCGATCGCGTCCATCACACTTGCCCGGGCGCAAGCCGGATCGATTGTCTCACGCAGCTTGCTGGCGCGATACTTCAGGAAGTTCATCTTGCGGAATAAGTGGGCTTCCTGTTCACGGCTGAGTAGCGGCACTTCGTACAAGCTGGCCAGATACGGTGGCAATCCGCTCGGTACGCGGGCCTTCTTCACCGCCTGGTCGGCACCGGGCGCCGGTGCCATGATCGTGGCCTCGGCACTTGCACGCCCGAAGTACGGATTGGGCATGTAGTCGATCGGCAATTCCATAATTCGCAGCGCCCGCTGCTCGTTGACGACGCGGTACACGCTGGCCTTGGTGCGGCAGAAGCGCTTTGCGACTGCATCGACCGACGTACCACGCCGGTACTGCTGATAGATCTTCTTCTTGGTGTCGTCCGACAAAGGGCCGTTGTTCTCCGGGAACACCGCCAATCCGGGATGATCTCCGTCAAATTGTTTGAGTGTGTATCGAATCGTTTCTACGCTGCGACCTGTCTTTCTTGCCACGCGCCGGGCCACCTCCGCGGCGCACCCGCCGGCCTGAGCCAGACGCCGGGCTCGGCGAATGATGTGCTCTCGTTCTTCCTCGGTCATCTGGCTGAATTGCGAACCGCGCCGCACCCGCTCTTCGTTCCGTGCGACGAACTTATCAACGGAACTCTTCAAGAACCCCACACGCTTGCGGCCATCGAAGACGAACCGCCGGCTAACCAGCCCCTGTTCTCGCCATCGCTGGATCGTCTTTGTTGAGACATTGAACAGATTGCTCAGCTCATCGACCGTCAGCACGTGCTCGCCCGCGGCACCCGCCGAGACATTGGCCGCATCTGAAAGATCTTCGACAAACAACCGCAAGTCATGCCCCGCCTCGCGTCCCGTCACTTTGTGGTTGGGAAACGATTCCGGACGATAGTCGGTGATGCGATAACACAAATACTCGTAGGTATAGGTCCGCTTGGGGTCGAGCTCGCCGAGCAGTTTTTCAGCCCGATTCACCTGCTCGAGCTTCTTATCCCGCGGCGCGAACCGCACCTGCTGATCTCGCAGTTGGCGTAGGATCGGCGATTGATAATCTGCATGCATAATTGGCACCCCTTCCTCACGTTGCCAACCACAGCGCTGCTCCCTGTGAGAATCAACCCACGCGACTGCGACTGTCCTTTGGTTTGGGTTAACAAAGATCCCGAAAATCCGCCCCGTTATTCGATGCCGACCAGCCCGTTTGTGTAACCGGATAGGTTCCAGTCACGGCCTGGGCTCGCTGCCCAAACAGCTGCCAGTACTTTTCTTACTCCTTATTCCTTTACGAGAATTCGCCCCCCTTGGTTTCACGAAGATTGGCATTGTGTGGCAGTCGATTGTCTCAGGCCCCATCTGTCAAGTTCAGCTTGCACCTCCGGGGTCTTGTTCGTCACGTTACGACCATTGCCAGCAGCGCTCGATGTCAACACTAATGAGCAAGCGAGGAAATCGCGCTGATCCTCGCTAACTCGTCGGGTTGATGTGCAAATGTTCCGATTAATACCCATCTCCGGCTCACGCCAGGATTGCCAAATTACCTGTTCATCCCATATTCCCGCATCGCAGGTAGCTCACTCCGCCACCCGCCCCGGCACATGATAGGTTGCCGGACGGATGGTTTTCCTTCGCTCATTTCCGATTGAACTGTCGTCAGCCGCAAGGTCGATGAAACCGGCAGATGGGCCAGGCGTTCCTGCCAGGCAGATCAAGCCGTCCGTTTGAGGCGTCTGGTGTTGAAATCGCATCATTTCGCCGCGGATCGTTTCAGTTCGCCACAGTTGCTGCCTCAAACCGCCACAATTTGGCGGTCATCCGAGGGTCCCTTGCTTTAGGACGCAAACGGCGTGCCTGGGTTACACGTAGGGAGAACTATCATGCCTGGTCAAGGGGTGAAGGATCGTGCGGTTTACCGCACCCTGATCGGTATCTTGTGTACTTTATCTTCGCCGTCCCTTCTGCCCGGTCGGGCCGAAGTCATGGCCAGCCAGACCTATCTACTGCGTCCCGAGCGAAAAGCGGGCGATCTGGTCCAGGTGGAAGTCGTCCTGCAGGCGGGGGGCGATCTGCATCTGCATAATTCAAACGCGGTCGCCGGCACACCGGCGTCGATTCGTACATTGCCTATGACGGTTGCCGCCAAGCTGGTCTACGACGAACGAACCCTTGGCCTGCGGAATGACGACAAGGGGAGCTGCCGATCGGTTCGCTACTACCAGTCGGCCAAAGCGCTCATTGAGTTCGAAAAAACAGTTCAAAATCTCAGCCTCGGCGAGAAACAAAAACTGATTGCCGTCGACACAACTGAGGCGGAAACCACGCTTGTCAGTCTGGGCAAACGAATCTCTCGCGAGGAACTGGATTTGGTGGATGGGGTAGGCAGCAGCTTGATTCTCGACGAATTTTTGCCCCGTGAGCCGGTCCCACTGGGTGGGGTCTGGAAGCACAGTGATAACCTGCTTGCCGCCCTGCTACGTCTTGATGCCGTCAGCCTGGGGGACGTGCAAAGCATGTTGGCTGAGGTCCACCCACAAGAAAACGCCGCCAAGATTTCCATGGCTGGCACCGTTCACGGCGCGGTGGGGGGCGTAGCGACCGAAATCGAGCTCAAGTCCAAGTACACGTTTGATCTTTCATCGAAGCGAATCACGGCGTTTGCGTTGCTCGTCAAAGAGAAGCGTTCCATTGGGCACGTCGGCCCAGGTCTCGACATGGTCGCCAAGCAGATTGTCAAGATCCGCCCCCTTGGGGTATCCGACCAGTTACCCGACTCCGTGGTCCCGGACGCCCAACGTGCGCTGGATGAATCCGCCAGGTTGCTGCTGTTCGAGTCGCCGCACAATCGCTTCCGACTCGATCACGACCGCCGCTGGTTTGTGACGAGCGACGAAAAAAAGCTCACGGTTTTCCGTCTGGTCGACCGTGGCGAGCTAGTCGCTCAATGCAACGTGGCGGCGCTCGACCCCGTGCCTGACGGTCAGGCGTTCGGCCTGGCTGATTTCCAGCGCGATATTGAGAAGTCGCTTGGAAAAAAGTTCAGCCAGTTTGTCTCGGCGAAGGAAGAAACCGACAGCTCGGACCGCCGCATCTACCGTGTCGTGGCCAATGGCACAGTCTCGGACCTGTCGATTCAGTGGCTCTATTACCTCTACACGACCCGCGAGGGCCGCCGGCTTAGCGTGGCTTTTACGATAGAGCAAGGCCTTGTCGAGAGGTTTGGCCGGGCCGACCAGCAGTTTCTGGCCCACCTCGAGATCGCTCCGCCGCAGACGGCGACGGCTGGCTCGCCCACGCCCGCTCAGCGATAATCGGCAAGATTCGAGAAATCCGCGACTTTGGCCTCTGCCGGCCAGTTGCCATTTGTCGGGCGGCCCATTGCGGGTTACACTGTGTAGCTTGCGGATGGGGCCGTCGAAGGTTCCTCGGACGCTTCACCTGGGCTGGATTGACACGGAGTTCGATGGTGCAAATCAACATCTCCACGCGGCATGGCCATTTAAGCGACGCCACGCGGGCCAAAATCTCGACCAAGGCGGAAAAGATGGCCCGGCTGTTCGAGCGGCTGACGGCCATCGAAGTTACCGTTGATCTGGAACACGCCGATCTTCCCGTGGTCGACATTAAGGTATCGGCCGAGCACAAGCATGATTTCGTGGCCGACGAACGGGCCGAGAGCCTCATGGCCGCGCTGGATGGAGCGATCCATAAGATTGAACAACAACTGCGGAAATACAAAGACAAAGTGGTCGAACGCCATCGCTCGACGGCGGCCAAGGAGCGGTCCTTGGCAATCGAACCGGAAAGCGAGTAATGGCCGAGGATTCAAGGTTCAAAGCTCCGGGTCGGCATTTGAGCATCGCGCGCGTATAACTGCTGCATTCAGAATGCTGAGCCCTGAATCTTCACGACTGAGAAAGGACCTGGGGGTATGAAGTTTGCGGACTTTATCGCCAGCGCGGCGATCGAGGCGAATATTGAGGCGGATGCCAAAGAGGGGGTGATTCGCGAAATGGTTCAATCGCTTGTCAGTGCCGACAAGCTTGTGGCCGGCGAATCGGAAAGCATCGTCAAGACTATTCTCAAGCGGGAAGAGCTGGGGAGCACCGGCATTGGTCGGGGCGTCGCCGTGCCGCACGCCAAGCACGCAAGCGTGAAGAAGCCGGTCGGTACGGTTGCCGTCAGCCAGTTGGGCGTCGATTTTAACAGTCTCGACGGTGAGAAAGTGCAGCTTATTTTCCTGGTCATCTCGCCGCCGGACCGTCCGGGAGATCACTTGCGAATATTAGAAAACATTTCGCGGCAACTGCGGGACGACACGTTCTGCAAGTTCCTGAAGCAGGCCAAGACGACCGAGGACATTCGTCATTTGTTGGAAGAAGCGGACAATAATCACTTTGGAACCTAGGAGGCGGGACGGCGAAGGATGAACGCTGAGGGATGAGGCATGCGGAAATGAGATCGGCGGGACTGTTGATCGCAATTCTTGATGGCTCATCGATCATCCCTCATCCCCAGTCACATGACATGACCGAACCTACGCACTCGCGCACCGTTGTGCTGACGAATGCTGCCGGTTTGCACCTCCGAGCGGCCAACCTGTTTGTGCAGTTGGCGATCAAGTACGAGTCGAATATCGAGGTAGTGAAAAACAGCCAGCGGGTCGATGGCAAGAGCATTATGAACCTGCTTATGCTCGGCGCCGTGAATGGATCCGAGTTGCGAATTGAGGCCACTGGCAACGATGCCGAAGCGGCGCTGGGCGCGCTGGCGGAGTTGATGGCCAATCGGTTTTACGAAGACGATTTAGAACCAACGTAGTCGACAGGCCCCGCCAAGGCGCGCCGGTTCGTAAGGGCAGCGCGGCATGGGGTGTTCGACGCAACCGCACACGCCACAGGGCAACGGCGAGCGGCTGGTTTGCGGCCCCCTCAGGGCGCCGCAAAGCGGCAGGCTCGCAGCGGTGGACGAAGCCTCGCTTGAACGCGAGGTTTCACCGCCCGTGTTTTGCGGCGGCCGCGCAGTCTCCATGCAAAAATTGCAGGGAATTGCCGTTTCATCCGGCATCGCCATGGGCGAGGCGCTGGTGATCGGCAACGAGGGCTTTCGCATCCCACGCCGCTTTGTCGCGCGCGACGCCATCGAGCACGAATTGGAACGGCTCGATCATGCCATTCGGGCCGCGGGTTCCGAGATCGACCTTAACCGTGAAGCCGTTTCGCGCGAGCTGGGGGACGAATGCGGTGCGATCTTTTCGGCCCATCTGCAGATGCTGCGAGATCCGCGGCTGCGCGGCGAGCTGGATGGCATGATCCGCGAAAGGCACTACTCTCCTGAGTATGCGGTGAGTCGCGCTTTGCGCCGTTACGCCAAGGTGTTTCAATCCGTCGAAAGCAGTTACCTGGCGGAGCGGGCTAACGACATTTTCGATATCGAGAAGCGGCTGCTAAGAAATCTGCTCGGCTTGAGCCGCGAAGAGCTGGCCGGCCTGACGTCCCCCGTCGTGATCCTGGCCCACAACCTGACACCGAGCGAGACCGCCAATCTGAATCGTCAGTTCGCCTTGGGTTTTGCCACCGAAGTGGGAGGCCTGGGGAGCCACACGGCGATCGTCGCCGAGGGCATGGAGATTCCCGCCGTGGTTGGCATTGGCCCGTTTCTCACCGATCTCTCGGGTGGCGAGATCACGATCATCGACGGCAACAGCGGGCTGGTCATCCTGCAGCCCGATGAAGAGACCATTGCCCGATACCGGCAAGAGCTGGACGACCGCCATTTGCGCGCGGCAAGGCTCGAATCGCTTCGCGATCTGCCGGCTGAAACGGCCGATGGAGTGAAGCTCTCCCTTTTAGGCAATATTGAGTTCCCGCAGGAGGTAGCGCAGTGCAACAACCGCGGGAGCGACGGAATTGGCCTTTATCGCACGGAGTTTTTGTATCTCGGTGCCAGCTGCGAACCGACCGAAGAGGTGCATTACCAGGCATACGCCAGCGTGGTCCGCCAGATGCCCGATAAGCCCGTGGTCATTCGCACCTTTGATTTGGGGGCGGACAAGTCTCTCAGCGGCATCCCGGTCGCAACGGAACCCAACCCGTGCCTGGGGTTGCGCAGCATTCGCTTGTCGCTCAAGTTCTTGGAGCCGTTTCGCATTCAGTTGCGGGCAATCCTGCGGGCCAGCGCCCAAGGGGACGTACGGATCATGTTTCCATTGATCTCGACGTTGCGAGAGCTGCGTCACGCGAAGATGGTGCTGGCCGATGTGATGGAGGACTTGCAGGAGCAGCAGATTCCCTTCAATCGCGACTTGCAAGTTGGCATGATGGTGGAGGTGCCTTCGGCGGTGATGATGCTCGACCAGTTCGCGGCCGAAGTCGATTTCTTGAGTATCGGCACCAACGACCTGATTCAG
>SXHT01000088.1 GCA_005773095.1 Planctomycetaceae bacterium | reverse complement strand
GAACGCCGCGAGCGCCTCGTCTGACTGGCCGCAATGGCGCGGGCCGAGCCGGGATGGGCAAACTGGAGGCGCGGCGTGGCCTGAGAAACTCGACACGAACCACCTTCGTCAGGTTTGGAGCGTTAAACTAGGCCCCAGTTATTCCGGCCCGATTGTCTCGGAGTCGCTCGTGTTAACTACGGAGACAAAAGACGAGAAACGTGAGATCGTTCGAGCGCTGGATAGCAAAACCGGCGAGCAACGTTGGGAGGTGTCGTGGGACGGCGCGTTGTCCGTCCCGTTCTTCGCGAAGTCCAAAGGCGATTGGATACGCTCCACGCCGGCGTTCGACGGCGAAAGTCTGTTTGTGGCGGGGATGCGCGATGTGCTTGTCTGCGTCGATGCACGCTCCGGCAAATTGCGATGGCAGGTAGATTTCGTGAAAGAACTCGGCTCGCCTCTTCCAGCGTTTGGATTTGTGAGTTCGCCGTTGGTCGACGGCTCACACGTGTATGTGCAGGCCGGTGCGGCGCTGTGCAAGCTCGATAAGCGGACCGGCACGATCCTGTGGCGCTCGCTCAAAAACGAAGGCGGGATGATGGGAAGCGCCTTCTCGTCACCTCTGCTGGCGGAAGTAGCTGGCAGGCGGCATTTGCTGGTGCAGACTCGCGAACGGCTCGTCGGCGTCGATCCGGAATCCGGCGACGAACTGTGGTCGCAGACCATTCCGGCGTTTCGCGGCATGAACATCCTCACGCCAACGGCCGTCGGAGATGCGATCTTCACCAGTTCCTACGGCGGCAAGTCGTTGTTGTTCCAAATCAAGAACGGTGCGGGATCGGTGGCGGCGACGGAAGGCTGGACAAACAAAGTCAGCGGCTACATGTCGTCGCCAGTTGTCATCGGCGGCCACATCTATTTGCACCTGCAAAACCAGCGATTCACTTGCATCGAATGGGCGACCGGCAAGTCCTGCTGGACGACGACTCCGTTCGGTAAGTATTGGAGCCTCGTAGCGAACGGCGACCGAATCCTGGCCCTCGACGAACGGGGCGAACTGCTGCTGATCCGAGCCAATCCTGAAAAGTTCGAGCAGCTCGACTTGCGCCAAGTCAGCGATGAACCGACCTGGGCGCACTTGGCCGTCTGCGGCGACGAGATCTTTATCCGCGAGTTGAACGCAATGGCGGCCTACCGCTGGCAAGATGTTGCCTCACCCCAACCGATCGCGCGTTGACAGCGACGCAAAGGAAAAAGTGAAGCATGATTTGGGCGTGGCTGAGTTTTGTCTGCTTTGTATTATTGATGCTGGGGCTCGACCTGGGCGTATTCCATCGCAAGGCACACGTAGTCCGAGCGAAAGAGGTGATTGTACGCGACGAATTGTTCCGTCCAGCTGATGCGTCGTCGCGCCGCCTTTCCCGAACAAGAGTCAGCAGATGAATCTCCAAGCGATACATACGCTTCCCGAGAAACAAGACTCGATCAGAATCTTCAGTTCACCGAGCGGGCGCAGCTTTCGGCTGGAAGGCTCGCAGTTCCTGCCGTATTTGCGGGATCAGGTGTTCGAGTTCTTTTCCGATGCATCGAAACTGCAATCCCTGACTCCGGCATGGTTGCACTTTTCCGTGATCACACCGTCGCCCATACACATCACGGCTGGAACGCTCATTGGGAGGCCGATTGCTGCGCCTTTTATCCGAGCGCTCGATTCCCGTGCGTTGCCTGGCTCGGCATCCCGAGTTTCTGTCAGCTCGCGTTACGGACACCGTCGAGGTTGTACGGGGCGATGTCCTGGACCGCGAGTCGCTCTCGGCCGCCATGGCTGGCGTCGAGACGGCGTACTACTTTGTTCATTCGATGGGTTCGGCCGACGACTTTGAGGAGGCGGATCGGCGAGCCGCACAGCACTTTGCCGAGGCCGCGCGTGAGGGCGGCGTCAATCGCATCATCTATCTCGGTGGGTTGGGCGACGAGGAGAACCAGCTTTCGCCGCATCTCCGCAGCCGCCACGAAGTTGGTCAGCTCCTCCGCTCAACGGGCGTGCAAGTTTTCGAGTTCCGAGCTTCGATCGTGCTGGGTTCGGGCAGCCTGTCGTTCGAGATGATTCGTGCCCTCGTCGAGAAGCTGCCCATCATGATCACACAAAGCTGGGTTGCAGTTCCGGCGCAGCCGATCGCAATCGAGGACCTACTCAAATACCTTGTTGCCGCGCTTCAACTGAGCGGGAGCGACTCACGCGTCTACGAAATCGGCGGGGCGGACCAGGTGTCGTATGGCGAACTGATGCGCGAGTACGCACGACAACGAGGCCTGCGTCGACTACTCATTAGGGTACCGGTGCTAACACCTCGGCTGTCGAGTTTGTGGCTTGGGCTGGTGACCCCGCTTTACGCCCGGATTGGCCGAAAACTGATCGACAGTATCCGGCACCCGA
The DNA here is from genome assembly GCA_005773095.1 of Planctomycetaceae bacterium. Taxonomy (GTDB): domain Bacteria; phylum Planctomycetota; class Planctomycetia; order Pirellulales; family PALSA-1355; genus SXHT01. The sequence continues at coordinate 14,341 of SXHT01000088.1, read as the reverse complement.
CTCTCGTTCGAGACCCGTCATCGCTCGCCGATTTCGACATTCGTCCTGTTGGCTATCGGGAAGCGATTGCTTTGGCATTGCGAAGCGAGGACCGGCAACTTGCGGAAACCCGCTGGTCGGACGCAGTTTCCTCCAGCGGTGCGGCGCGCTCGTGGGCAGGTGTACGATTCGGCAATCGCTTGATCGACTCACGCGTTGAGTCGAGTCCCGTGTCACCGGAGCACGCTTTTGTCCCGATCCGGCGAATCGGGGGCGAAAGTGGTTGGTACTACGCCGATGGTTTGTGGAAGCTGCGCGGACTGCTCGACCTGTTGGTTGGGGGCGTCGGGCTTCGCCGCGGTCGCCGCGATCGGGATCAGGTCCGCGTGGGAGACACCATCGATTGCTGGCGAGTTGAAGCCTATGAGCCAAATCGTCTTTTACGATTGTTTGCGGAAATGCGTCCGCCCGGCCGAGCGTGGCTCGAATTCGAAGTTCAGCCAACGACGAATGGATCGCACATTCGGCAGACAGCGATCTTCGATCCGGTCGGTTTGGCGGGACTTGCGTATTGGTATCTTGTTTATCCAATGCACCAATTCGTATTCGCGGGCATGTTGCGCGGCATCGTCCGAGCCGGTCGCGAATTCGTAGACGCTCACGTTGAGCCCTGGCGACCTTCGCGTGCAAGGCAAACCGCTTGGCTGTTGGGCCTTGTCGCAATCTGTTTTGCCGCGGCGGCCGCTGGCGGGGTTGTAACTTTCACCTCAGTCGGCGACTGGTATCAAACGCTCAAGAAACCGAGTTGGACACCACCGGACTGGCTTTTCGGTCCCGTCTGGTCAGCCCTGTATGTCCTGATGGCTGTCTCGGCGTGGCTTGCCTGGCGGCGGGGCGGCTGGCCTGTTTCACGAGTTTCGCTCGGGCTGTTTGGCCTGCAACTGGCACTCAATCTGGTATGGTCGGCCATTTTTTTCGGAATGCGCAGCCCTGGCTTCGCTTTCGGCGAGATTCTGGTCCTTTGTCTGGCAATTGCCGCGACAGCCGTGAGCTTTTGGGGCCGATCGACGACCGCTGCCCTACTGTTCACGCCGTATCTCGCCTGGACGACTTTCGCAGCTTTGTTGAATTTCGCGATATGGAGAATGAACTCATGACAGGTGCAACTTCAATCGTCGTAGTACGAGTGCCAAGACGCGCGTTGGACCGTCCTCGATCATTGCCCGAATCGTTCACCGTGGGAAGAAAAAGGGGGGGAAGAAAAGCACTGTCATGGGTGAATTTGCTATTTGAAGTGTGCGCGCACGTTGAACGCAGCTACCGAAAGGTAGTTTTTTCGCGTTCGCTGCCCTAGTGACTGGCGTGGCTGCCGGGCACTTCTCGGTCAGCACGGGTGGTTCCGCCAGCGCCACCCTGGTAGACATCCGAAGCTCGAAAGCTCCACACTGTCTTATCCGGCGTTGGAACCGCTGACAGATCCACCCACAATCGGGTAGGCAACTGGGGGCAAGACGTTACGCCCGGCGATGCCCTCATGGGCGACATCAATGGCGATGGTTTCGTCGGCCAAAGCGACCTGAGTTTTATTTTGAGCGATTGGGGCGAAGGCACGCCATTCTCAGCCTTGGCGTCAATCGCCAGCGTGCCCGAACCGCCCTCCGTGCTGTTTTTGGCGACGGCCGGTCTCGGCTGGCTCGTCCAGCGATGGCTCCGACGCCAATCGCGTTGAGGACGATGGCCCCACTCGTCCCGGAGAGTGGGGCAGGCACAACTACCGGTCATCGGCGAGGCCGCCCGGCGTTTTCTGCGTTGCTGCGACCTGCACTTCGGCTTTGCCCGCGTCCGCTGCACCGGCTGCCGCCACGAGATGTTCGTCCCCTTCTCCTGCCAGCAGCGTTGCCTCTGCCCGAGCTGCCATCAGAAGCGGACCCTGCTGGCCGCCGAGACCATCGCCCACACCGTCTATGCCACGGTCCCCCATCGCCAACTCGTCTTCACCAATCCCCAAACGCAACTTCCAGGTCTTCAGCGCCCTGGACTTCCTCGCCGAAGTCACCCAGCACATCCCCGACAAGGGCGAGCGCCTGGTTCGCTACTTTGGCTGGTATTCCCACCGGCAACGCGGCATCCGGGCGAAGGGGTCTGGCTCGTTTTCTTGCCGCCACCAAACCGATGATTCGCCAGAGAACGACAACGGCAAGAAAATGTGCCTGACCCCCTCAGGCGACGCGGCGCGCGACGTTCGGATCGACCGTTCGGCGCTCGACGCGGAAGCATCAGCCGGCCCCGGTCCCCGACCCGGATCGGTTTCCACCTGGGCGATGCTCATCAAGCGGATGTATGAAGTCGACCCGCTCGAATGCCCGCATTGCGGCGGCCAGATGAAGATCATCAGCTTCATCGAGCGTTGTCAGGCCGATGTGATCGAGCGGATTCTACGGCATGTGGGCCTTTGGGAAGGGGCGCTGCGAACGTTGGCCACGGCCCGGGCTCCGCCGGCGACGCACACCGCCCGGGCGGGCGAGCTGACGTTGGTCCTCGACGGCGACTTCTTGGACGAGTCCCTACAAGCCGAACCCAGTCCGCCGGGCGAACTGCAACTGGTTCTCGATCCCGAGTTCTTGTAAGCCGCGGCTGGGATTTTTTCCGATCCAGCCTCCGCCGGCGGCACCGGTCCGCGCCCATACGGCGGCAAGATCGCCGATTCGGGCGTTTTCATGGGCGGGAAGCCGCCGCCGGCCGTCGAAATCGTTGGCCACGGCCCGGGCCGTCGAAATAGGCGATGACGACCGAATCAGCACTGTCGGCGCCGAGAAGATTGCGGAAACAGGGAGGAGAAACCGGAAAGCAGGAGTTAGACACACCAAATTCACCAGCTACAATGCGAGCTCGGCGGGATTAAAATCCCTATCAGCTATCAGCCCCTCATGCTGCTGCGCGGCGCCCTGAATGATGTAAACTCGTCATTTTGACGATTTACGGAGCAGTAACTTGTTGCTGTGAGACCATTTTCGATGTGTGCTGCGCTTCCAACTCTGGGGTACCGACGGCCCCCTCGAATGGGACGTGCGAACTCCAGCATTGACTGCTCCGCGACTAGGCGTATAAGGTATAATCGGGCGGCGCCTGGGAAGTCTCCGGAATCGATTTGGGACGAAAACCGTGTCCCGCGGGTGTTCCAACTGAATTGATTTGGAATCGCGGCAGCGCCAATAATCGCCCCGATCTGTGTGCCGTACGAAGCGATGCCGATGCCGTGTGTAGCGTTCAATTAACTTTCCGACTGATCATCGCCTCAAGCTTGGTGCTCAACTTGAGCATGACGGGCATGAATGTGGGCCCGATGACGGGCGCTGGTCAGGATACGGACGTCGTTTCGGCGAGTCAGGGTCTAAACCTCTGCTTATCTCGAATGGAAGTGGAGCACTCTTGCGGGATGGTCTGCCGCGCAATGCCAGATCCGGAAGAGGAAAGGTCTCGGGCGTTGACCAAGCCATCGGTTGACTGTGGTCAGCCACTCGGCTTAGCGTTGGCCGCTGAATTGAAGTGTGGTTGTCTGATCGCAGGGACATTTCGCGATCACCTTCTCAGCGACGCTGCCAGCATCGGCAGTTCTACTCTCAACGCACTGAACGTCCGTCTCAATACTTAACCGGCTCCGGGCACTCATGCTGAGTGCCTATTTTGGAGCGGTCGGTTTTTTCTTTCCTTAGCTTTGCCCCTTGCGCATGTGCACCACTGCGGTCAATGCACCGCAACGGGTATCACATATCGGGCGGAGCTAGACCATGAAAGCTCAAGAGCGTCGGATGTCCCCATGAATCCAACCTTAGCAAAGCATTCTCGGAGCGCGACGACAGCCGGGAGGCGTGCCGAGCCATTACGCCATTTGATCGAGCATGTGGCGCACCAACTTCCTGCGCAAGGGCCCATCACGGCCTTCATTCATCATAACACGCTGCACGCTTTTCAGGCCCTCCCTTTCGAGCAAGCAGTGGTGAAAGGGGCAGCGACGTTTGGCTGTCATCCCTATTTGCCAGAAGCTCGCTATCGGACCATGCTCGAGCAAGGCCGGATTCGGGCCGCAGACATTGAAGCGACATTGATTGACGACCTGGGAGACCGCGCCGATGCGCTATTGGGGCTTTTGGGTACAAGATTCCATTTGTATATGGCAATGCTCGAACATCCGCTCCGCACCGGGCCGACCGAGGAATTACGATGGGTCATGGCCGAAACCGATGCCTTGCGGAAGTTTTTCAAAACGGTTGCGCCGGGCGTGCGCGATCGCGTCGTCCAAGACACTCGACGCTGGATCATGCGCGACTTGACCGATGGCGCGGTTGCTCGCGAAGAAGACCAGCGTGCGAAGATATTGGTTGACGCGGTGTTCGATACGTTTGACAAGCCTCATATCGAACAATGGGACACTGACACCTGGGAGGCATTCAGCTTGCATTTGTTGTGGCTTGTCTGCCGTGATGGTGTGCGCGGCGCTGACATTTCCTGGAAGCCGCCATCGATGCCGATACGTCATCGAGACGTCCTGCTTGACGCGACCGGCGAGGACAGCGATCAGCCGGTTCACGATCTGCTGATCCGCTTTTGCGCGGCGTTTCTCGATCAAGGTTTCGCCCAATGTTCATTGCCGGACCGCGATGACGGATTTTATCGGTCGTTTGTCAACCTCTATCGACAATCTGCCGGCCCACCGGACCGATGGCGGCGTGGCCTGCGCGACGAGCTGCGCAGGATTGAGAACCGCGCGCTCAGCCCGCTTGAGTCGATCGCGGAATCGCTGAGCCTGCTGGGGGTTGGCTACGATGAAGACGAGGAATTCATCGCGCACACGTTGCTGGCGCTGCGTGGCTATGCCGGGATGATCTGGCAACTGGAAACCCGCGGTGATCGTGCAGCGCGTCCAGTTCCGCCAGGGAGCCTGATCGAGTTTCTGGCCGTGCGGTTGATTCTCGATCGGCTGGCGTTGGCGGCCGTGGCCTACGAGGTGCTCGGCTACCGAGGCCCGCTGGATGGATTGCGCGGGTTTGCTCGCGAGCGGGCTGGGCTGCGGGAGACGAGCGGTGTCGAGCAGCGGACGTTTCTGGTCTTTCAACTCGCACAGGTGGTGGGTTGGAAACCCGAATCGCTGTACCGATTATCGCCCGTCGCCTGGTCAATGCTGCTTGCCGAGCTGGAGTCGTTTTCCGGTTTGGAGCGGCGGCGTATCTATCACCTGGCGTTTGAGCGCCGGTATCGAATCCAGACGCTCGACGCGGTGGCCGCACATTGCCGGCAGATCAACAGCGGTGGTTCAGCGGCCGGCGAGAGGTGTACCGGCAACGCTGTAGGTGACGATGGCCCATCGAACGACGACCACGATCGCACGGACGCCACAGAGACGTGTGCGGCTCCCTGCATTCCCTTATTTCAAGTGATATGCTGCCTCGACGAGCGAGAGGAATCCTTTCGGCGCCATTTGGAAGAAGTTGCGCCCGATTGCGAGACGCTATCGACCGCGGGTTTTTTCGCGGTGGCGATGTACTATCGAGGGGCCGCGGACGCGTACTATACGCCCCTTTGTCCGGTCATCATCAAGCCGCGACACTACGTTTGCGAAGACGTGGTGTATACGTTCAAGGAAGCCGACAAGCTGCGACGCAAGCGGAGGCGCACGATCGGTACGGTTACGCACCGGGTCCACGTCGGCAGCCGCACCTTCGCGGGTGGGTGGTTGGCCGCGGTGCTCGGATCGATGGCTTCCATTCCGTTGGTAATGCGAATCCTGTTTCCGCGAGCCACGGCCCAGCTTCGCCGTCGCTTCGGCGGATTCGTCCGCACGCCGTCCGTGACACAGCTTCAATTGGAGCGAACAGAATCCGCACCTGGCCCCGACAAGGGTCACGTCGGTTACCGCGTCGAGGAAATGGCAGCCATCGTCCAGCGAGTGCTCTGCGACGTCGGAGTGACACGAACAATTTCTCGACTAGTGATCGTTTGCGGCCACGGCTCGTCCAGCTTGAACAATCCGCACGAATCGGCTCACGACTGTGGGGCGTGTGGCGGCGGTCGGGGCGGGCCGAACGCGCGGGCATTCGCGCACATGGCGAACGATCCAAGAGTTCGTCATATCCTGTTGATGGGCGGATTGTCCATTCCCGACGAAACAGTTTTCGTCGGTGGATATCACAATACGTGTGACGACAACATGACCTACTATGACCTGGATCGGTTGCCGTCGACGCACAAGGACGATTTCGCTCGGGCGAGCGCGGCGCTGGACGAGGCCCGCCAGCGGAGCGCGCACGAGCGCTGTCGACGGTTCGAATCCGCCGAACTGCGACTCAGCACCGAAGCCGCGCTGCGCCATGTGGAAGGACGCGCGGAAGACCTATCCCAAGTCCGCCCCGAATACGGACACGCAACCAATGCCCTCTGTTTCGTGGGGCGGCGCGAGTGGTCACGTGGGCTCTTTCTCGATCGACGCGCATTCTTGCAGTCCTACGATCCGGCCCAGGACGATGAGAATCTTACGATCCTGACGCGAATCTTACAGGCGGTTTTTCCGGTGTGCGCGGGAATTAACCTCGAATACTACTTCTCGTATGTCGATCCGACCGGTTACGGCTGCGGGACGAAGCTGCCGCACAACATCGTGTCGCTGCTGGGTGTGATGAATGGCGCGGCGAGCGACTTAAGGCCGGGTCTGCCGTGGCAGATGGTCGAGATTCACGAGCCGGTGCGGCTACTGTTCGTCATCGAAACGACGGTGGCTGCGATGCTGTGGATCATGGAACGCAATGAAGGAATCGCGGAACTAGTCCGCGGCAACTGGGTACAGTTGGCTACGCTCGACCCGGCGACTTCCGAGATTCAATGGTTTCGTAATGGAAGGTTTGAGTGCTACTACCCCGAAACCGGCGACTTGCCCCAAGTAACATCGTCGATCGATTGGTATCGCGGCTGGCGCGAGCATCTGGGGTTTGCCAGCTTGAAGCGAAACACTGCCATGGCCGAAAGCATGGGTTCGGGATGAACCTGTTTGAGCGACTACGAGTTTAACCAGAAGATCATCGATGGACACTGACACCATTTTCCATGTTCTCGGAATCTGCGTCGTGGTATGCCCGGCGGCTCTGCTGGGGGCATTGGGATTGAGGGCGATTGTAGGGCGGCCCCTCGGCGAGGAATCAATCAACCGCTGCACGTACGCCTCGATCATGGTGGGCCTGACCGCAGCGGTCGCGATCCTGGGAATGATGCTCGTTTTTGGCACGCGGCACGTGGCGATCGAATTGGGAGATTGGGTCGTCATCCCCCAGCAGCATTTTCACTTCCATCTGAAGTTCGTCTTCGACCGTCTCAGCGTTCCGTTCGTGATCTTGTCGTATCTGCTTTGCGGAACCGTGGGAGCCTTTACCAGCCGCTACCTGCACCGCGAGCCGGGATACGGCCGGTTCTATGTCAGCTACGCGTTCTTCACGCTGGGCATGGTCATCACCTCGCTGGCCGGCACGATCGAGGTCCTGTTTTTTGGCTGGGAGCTAGTCGGGTTGTCCTCGGCGTTGCTGGTGGCGTTTTTTCAGGAACGCACGGCGCCGGTCCGCAATGGCCTGCGAGTGTGGAGCGTGTACCGCCTGGCCGACGCGGCCTTCCTGATCGCGGCTGTCGCGCTGCATCACATGACCGGCGCGGGCGACTTCGACCGGCTGATGGGGAGCGGTTCGTGGCCGGAGCGCGTCGCCTCTTTAACGCCGCGCCAAGCGCTTTTTGTCGGCTTGCTGCTCCTCGTCGCCGCGGCCGGCAAATCGGCGCTCGTGCCGTTGTCCGGCTGGCTTCCGCGCGCGATGGAAGGCCCCACTCCTTCGAGCGCGATCTTCTATGGTGCACTGTCGGTGCACCTGGGCGCGTTTCTGCTGCTCCGGGTCAGTCCGATCTTGGAACTCTCCATCTGGCTTTCGGCGGCGGTTGTCGGGGTGGGACTCGTCACCGCCCTATTCGCAGCGATCACCGCCCGCGTCCAGACCGACATCAAGAGCGCCCTGGCCTATGCGTCGCTCACGCAGGTCGGCCTCATCGTGGCGGAGATCGGACTCGGCCTGCGGTACATCGCGCTGATCCACATTCTGGGCCACGCTTGCCTGCGAACATTGCAATTGCTTCGCGCCCCGACGTTGCTGCATGACTACCATACGCTCGAAAACGCCATCGGCGGCCACTTGCACCATCAGCAAGGAATCTGGGCGCGCGTGATCCCCGCACCAGCGCGCCTGTGGTGCTACCGCTTTGCCATGGAGCGCGGATACCTCGATGGCTTACTTGATGAATGCGTCGCCCATCCATTCCTGCGCGTCTTTCGATGGTGCGACGCGGCGGAACGCCGTTGGACCGATTTTCTTTCCGGCGGCCGATCGCGCGAGTCGGACGCCGTGGAAGTACATGCCGAGGTCGTGGAAGAACTGAGACTTTAGCATTCAATACTCATGCTTCAACTTCACCTACCTTGGCTCGAATTGGCGATTGTCACACCGCTTGTTGGAGCGCTGTTGGTTGGCCGTGAGCGCGATCCCGAGCGGGCCCGCACGCGAACCCTGATTTTCATGGGCTTGGCGCTTTTCGTCGCCTGCGGTGCTTGGGAGGATTTCAGCACCCTAGACACCTTCGAAGCACATGACCCATGGGATGCTGTATCCTCATTTCTCGGAGAGGATGCCCTGGTGGTCGATGAATTGAGCGCACCGCTGCTGCCGTTGGGAGCCCTTCTATACTTCGTTACGACCCTGGCGACGTTGCGGACGAAGGTTCGGCGGTTTCCTTTCGTCTCGAAACTCGTTTCGCTGGGGCTGCTCCTGGCGCTCCTAAGTTGCCGCACGCCGTGGGGCATTATCGGTCTACTGGCAGCACAGACGATTCCACCCGCCCTGGAGCTGCGAAGCCGGCGACGTTCCCTGTGGCCGTTCCTGTTGCACATGGTGCTGTTCCTAGGGCTGTTGGCCGGCGGCTGGGCCATCATTGAAGCGGAGGGGAACCGGTCGACGCATTCGATCTATGCCGTCTGGATGATGATCGCGGCGGTCTTGATTCGCAGCGGCAGCGTACCCGTTCACTGTTGGATGACCGACTTGTTCGAAAAGGCGACCTTCGCTACCGCGTTGCTCTACGTCACGCCGATGGCGGGAGCGTATGCGGCGGTGCGGCTCGTGCTGCCCATCGCGCCGGATTGGGCATTACGCACCATCGCTCTGGTTTCACTAGTGACGGCCGTTTATGCCGCGGGCATGGCGCTGGTGCAGCACGAGGCACGTCGGTTTTTCTGCTACCTGTTCCTTAGCCACTCTTCGCTGGTTTTGGTCGGTCTGGAAGTCGCCACGCCCCTTGGTTTGACCGGTGGCCTGTGCGTGTGGCTGAGCGTCGGCATGTCGCTGGCTGGATTCGGACTCACGCTGCGGGCCTTGGAATCTCGCACCGGCCGTCTGTCGTTGGCCGACTATCACGGTTTATACGAGCACATGCCGAGTCTGGCGGTATTCTTCTTGCTGACGGGATTGGCCAGCATCGGTTTTCCCGGCACCGTGGGTTTCGTGGGAGCCGAGCTATTGGTGGAGGGAACCGTGAGCGTTTATCCCTACGTCGGCATGCTGCTCGTTTTCACCGCGGCGCTTAACGGCATTGCAGTGTTGCACGCCTATTTCCGCTTGTTTACCGGGACCGAGCACACGGCGTCGATTTCGCTGAGGGCTCGCCGTCCGGAAAAGGTCGCCGTCCTTGCGTTGAGCAGCTTGATCATTGGAGGTGGTTTGATTCCGCAACCGGGCGTCACTTCACGCTACCATGCAGCCACCGAGATTATCTCGCGCCGCGAAGTCCAGCCGTCCATTCCCGGCGCTCCACACGAAACAAAGACCGCTGACAGAAACATGCGATCCGTCCGCACGACTCACCGCCGATTCACCGCCAACCGCTAACACGTCGCCGAACTCGATACAGTTCGGTCTTCCCGACAACCATTTTTCGAGACTCGAACCATGCCGGAACAAACCCACGCAATCGCCGCCGCTTTCGGCCAGAAGCCGATAGGCAACCTCGCCGGTTTTGGCAAATACTGGCGGTACGACATCCTTTCCGGATTCCTCGTCTTTCTCATCGCCTTGCCGCTGTGCCTGGGCATTTCGCTGGCCTGCGGGTATCCGGCGATCGCCGGCATCTTTACCGCCATCATCGGGGCGATCGTGACCACCTTCATCAGCAACTCGGAATTAACGATCAAGGGCCCCGCCGCGGGTTTGATCGTGATCGCGATTGGCTGTGTCGAGGCGTTTGGCGGCGACGGTGTGATCGGCGGGTTTAGCGACGCGGATATGTCGGCTTACCGGATGGCGCTAGCAGTGGGCGTCGTTGCCGCGGTGTTACAGATCGTCTTCGGTCTCGCGCGGGCAGGCATCCTGGGCGAGTTCTTTCCACTGGCAGCCGTACATGGCATGCTGGCGGCGATCGGCGTGATCATCATGGTCAAACAAGTACCTGTGGCCCTCGGTGTCGCCAGCAAAGGCGAGCCGTTGGAGATGATTAGGAAGATTCCGAAATATTTTCGTGAGATGAATCCCGAGATCGCATTGATCGGCGGCGTGGGCGTACTGATCATGTTCCTGTGGCCGTGGGTGCAAAAACACCATCCCAGGCTGAAAGCGGCTCCGGCGGCTCTCATCGTGTTACTGGTCACCGTCCCCATGGGAATGTACTTCGACTTGCTCCACACCCATATCTACAGATTTCACGGCCATACGTATGAAATCGGCAAAGCGTATCTGGTCAACATGCCCGACCGTGTGTTCGGCATGTTCGACTACATCGCGACGCCGGATTTTTCTGTATTTAGCGGCGAGCACCTCCCCGAAGCGCTCAAGTGGGTCTTTATGTTCTTCGTGATCGGCAGCCTGGAATCGATTCTATCGGCCAAGGCGATCGATATCATCGATCCCTGGAAGCGAAAGACGAACCTCGATCGCGACATCGTGGCCGTTGGCACGGCCAACATGTGCAGCGCACTTGTCGGCGGCCTCCCGATGATCTCCGAAATCGTGCGTAGCAAGGCCAATATCGACAACGGAGCGCGGACCCGTTTTGCGAACATGTGGCATGGAATCTTCTTGTTGGCAAGCGTGGCCTTGATTCCGACCGTCTTGCACCGCATTCCATTGGCGGCCCTGGCGTCGATGCTCATCTACACCGGCTTCCGACTCACCCATCCTTCGGAGTTCCTGCACGTCTACAAGATCGGCAAAGAGCAACTACTGATCTTTGTAGCCACGCTCGTCGGCGTCCTGGCGACCGATCTGTTGTGGGGAATCCTAATAGGCATCGGCGTCGAATTGGTGACACATCTGGTCCATGGAGTTCCCGTCCGATCGCTGTTCAAGTCGTACTTGGATTTAGAAATGCGCGATGACCGCACGGCCATTGTCCGCGCCCGTTATTCGGCCGTCTTTACCAACTGGATCCTCTTTCGACGGCAGTTGGTGCGGCTCGGACTCGTCGAAGGCAAGAACGTCGTCGTCGACTTGGCGCAGTGCAAGCTCGTGGATCATAGCGTGATGGAAAAACTGCACGAGCTGGAAGCCGACTTTGAAAATGCCGGAGTAAACCTGAAGATCTGTGGGCTGGAAGGACATCGTCGATTGTCGGACCATGCTCGAGCGGCTCGGAAGCGAGCGATGACACGCTTGCGGCGCGTGACAGTCGTAGCCGAGGAATCGCTCGAGCAAAAGCTGAGTCGCAAATTCGTCGAGCTGGGAGCGTCCGGCTACACGGCGATCCATTGCCACGGTGCGGGCCGTACCGCGTTGACCGAAGGGAACGGGGAGCACAACGCCCAGATTCGGTTGGAAGCGGTTGTGCCCCTCGTGGTTGCCGACCGTATCTTGGATTATCTCCGTGCTGACGTTTCCCCACACCATCGCGTCACCGCATGCGCGGAGACCGTTGAGGTGCTGCGCCAGGACGATTTTTAATTCCACCTGAATCCGGACGCGCCCTTAGGGACCAAACAGCGACGCGAAAGCGAACAGTTAATCATCCAATATTTCCACATCCTTTCACATCGAATTCACGGGGCGTACCTTGATGGACTTGATGTGAGCATCACCGCCGCTCGTGGAGAGTGCGAGGGGAGAGTCGGACTGGCCGGGAAGGACGCACTTGCTGAGACTTTTCTCCCCGTGATTTCCAAAGACTTCGATTGAAGTGCGGTCAACGAGTATCCGGCGGAAGAAAAGCGGAAGAAAAGGTGTCAGGGTGCGTCGGCGATAAGCCGGAGGAAGGTAGCGAATGCAAGAGTCGTACAAGGTAAGACCTAGCCAGTCGCCTTGGCCTCGAGTGATGCGTCGTGTCAGGCAACTGACAGGGCGAAGCCGACCATGCTGCGCACGGTGCCCGCAGAGGTACAACCGGGCTGTGTCACCCAGAGGGTACCCGACTCCGAAAACATCCTTTTGTGGCGGCCGACCCTGTTCTGATCTATCACAGCGAGATGGACCAGGTGCTCGAGGAACGGGTCGATTCGGCCACCGCCGCCGACCGTCAGTACGTGTGGGGCGAGCGTTACGTCGATGAATTGATCGTCCGGGATCGCAATGCGGATGCCAGCGGCGCCACGGGCAACTACGGCGTGAGCGGTTCCGGTTTGGAGGAACGGCTGTACGCGACCAACGACGCTCTCTACAGCGTCACGGCGCTGACCAACGCCAGCAGCACGGTGCAAGAGCGGTTCCAATACGATCCTTATGGGCAGGCGAAAGTCTTGGACGCCAACTTCGCAGACGACGGTGATGGCGTGTCAGACGTCGATTGGGAATATCGGTTCACTGGTCGAAGTCTTGATGTCGACACCGGCCTGGATTATTACCGGGCTCGGTATTATCATCCCACGCTTGGGAGGTTTGTCGGGCGGGATCCGATGCAAGCGGACATCAATCTCTACCGCTACGTCGGCGACAATCCAGTCGTTTACGTCGATCCAACGGGCTTGATCTACTTCGTTATTGGACCGTTCACGAATACTATCTCATGGATCGAGGAGACCAAAGGCGCTCCCGTGCTACTGAACCCGAGCGCTAACCCCCAGCCGCCGGAGAACTTCCTCGGTTCCCCGGCAGAACGCAACCCTGGCGAGGATCGACGAAGCCTCGGAAGTTTCAAGTCCACAAAGGAATACCGCAACGTACATGAACTTCAACTGACATTGTGTTGTGAGGATGGCAAGATCGTCACGGCAGGCAAGGTACTCCACCAACATGTAGGCTATACTCCGATCCGCATTCCGGTTGTCGGGACGATATACAGCAAAGGCATCGCTGGCCCCCAAACAATCGAGGAGACTCCGGCACCGAAGGGAAAGACCTGTTACAAGGTCACGTCTATTCAACGTTTTCGTCTTGGTTGGGTCGAAAATGTGGCTGGTAAAATTACCACAAGGTACTGGGCACCATTTGCGTGGAGCAGAATCGAGTACGAACTGTGCTGCGACGAAACGGCAAAGATAAAGTTCGGCGGCAGCTTTGTTCCGTCCCACAGCTTCTACATTGATTTTCAGCGCGTGGGTCAGCATAGCATGGCAAATCAACCCAACGCCCTAAAGCGTCTCGACAACTTTATTAAGGCGGGCGACGGAAAAGATGCCCCCGGTGACGAGAAGCTCTAAGGTGCCGAAATCCATTTCACGGAGATTGGCACGTGTTACGCCTGTTTCGATACCCTGACAGTCTTACGCGTATTTTCGAGGTGAAGCGTGGATGAGGTACAGCTTTTCTTCCTAGTCATGCTTGTCCCGCCAGCCATCGTACTGCTGACCGCCGCGCTGCCTACTACAGCTCGGCGGCAGCAGGCTCGGTTAGACTTGGAAGGTGTTCTGATTTTGGCAACCGCCCCTCACAGTGTCGGTCAGATCTTGGAGCTGCAAGGCCTGTTCCACGGAATGGACTTTCGGTGGTGGCCTTGGTTCTGGTTCGGCTATTTCAGCATCGCGCTCGCGCTATCTTTCAGAATTGCGTTTCTCCGGTGGAACGCGCGCGGGTGGAGAAAACAGTGCGAATTGGCCTTTTCCCTTCTGTACTTTGGCGCTCATTGGCTCCTGTACGGCATTGGCGCCTTCGTCGGCTTCCCTCCTTTGTGAGGCATTGGCTGTCCCTATCAAAAACCTTATCCGCGTGGATTTGCCATGCGATTTGCCGGTAGCAGTTTAGTTCCCCCACCGGGGTTTGGCGGACTGATAGCGGCGGCTTGGCCGGGACGACGGGGACGAGCAGGTGCGAATATTGGGCTAGCGCTATTTGGGTGAAATCGCTTATGTTCGGCATTGCAAGGAAGCAAT
>SXHT01000087.1 GCA_005773095.1 Planctomycetaceae bacterium | reverse complement strand
GCGACCCTCTGGTCCCAAACCAGATGCGCTAGCCAGACTGCGCTACTCCCCGTGAGTCAGCAGTCAGCCGCCGGCAGTCAGCGGTCGGCCGGAGAGGGCACGAAACCTGAGTGGCTGCTGGCGGCCGACTGCTGGCCGCTTTCTTAGCTGACGAATCTTAGCAGGTGCCGGTTCGCGCGGCAAACCGGGCGATTACGCGGGATTCCAGTTCTAAAACATCCGCGGACGGCCCAGCTTGCGGCACAGCACTACCCACTGGTCCACATGCGTCGCCCCGTGACCGCCGATCAACACAAAGCAATCAGCTGCGCTTAACCCACGGCGGAACTCGTCCTGTGACCGGCGACTCCAACTCGGCGTCCGTTATGCCGTCCAGTATTCGGAGCGTTCCCGCCCGAACCTCCTTGACGACCCGTAAGTACTCTTCCTTCGAAGTCCATGATGGGCCTCCTATGTGGCAATCTATAAGCATACCGAATCAGCGCCGCCTGACCGGATAGTTCTGAGTAATGTCACGAGCTACTGCCCTGCAGAGCCGGGGTTGCTGGGAGGCGGATTCATATAATGATCATTTGTACAGTATATCAATCCATGGATGTCGCTATCCAGGCGGCATCCCGATGCCCGATGACGTTTGAAATGGCGGCTCTGCCAAATGTGGGAGATTTGCGCGCGCACGAACTTGTGTTCAGCGACAGCGGCCTTCGCAGCCTTCGTGCGCGCGTAGCCCGTTAGTGGGGTTCGCGAATTATCCCGCTTTGCGCCGACCGGGTCGTCCCGTCAGCTCGCCGAAGAGACGGTCGAAGTCGTCATGGTTGCGGAAATGCAGGATGATCTTTCCCCTGCCTGTGGACGACTGCTTGAGATCGACCTTCACTCCCAGCGCAGATCGCAACTGCTGTTCGAGTGCCGAGACATGTTCGTTGCGGCCGCGCCGCGACCTGGCCTTGCGGACGTCGCCGGCAATGGGGTTGATTGGTTCGGCGTCGGCGCTGCGGATCAACTCGGCGACCAGTTCCTCGGTCGTCCGCACGCTAAGCGATTCCGCCTCGATCTGCTTGCAAAGGGCGAGCTGCTCGCGGTCGTCACCCAGAGGCAACAGGGCGCGGGCATGACCGGGTGTAATTTTTCCTGTACGGAGTGCGTCCTGGATTTGCGACGGCAGTTCCAACAGGCGGATCAGGTTGGCCACGGTCGAGCGATCGATTTTCAGACGGCCCGCCAGCTCCTCCTGAGTACACTTCCAACGCTCGAGGTACTGTTGGAACGAAGTCGCCTTTTCGAGAGCGTTGAGATCGCGCCGTTGTAGGTTCTCGACGATCGCCAGCTCGGCGACCTGGCGATCGTCGGCCTCGCGGACTTGCACGGGCACGGACTTCCAGCCAGCCAGCCTGGCTGCCCGCAAGCGGCGGTCACCAGCGATGAGCTGGTATCGTCCGTCGACGAATCGCACGACGATTGGCTGAATCAGTCCGTGTTCTTTGAGACTTGCGGCGAGCTCCTTGATGGCCACGTCGTCGCCGTCTTGCCGTGGCTGGAATGGGTTGGCGTCGATGTCACCCACCGGCAGATGCAGCATCGCGTCAGTCAATGGGCTGGCGACGGTGGTGATTTTCGACGGCGTACCGGCCATGTTCGCGCTCTCGCCAGGCGGGCGGCCAAGCAGGGCTTCCAATCCACGTCCCAGGCGTTTGGTTTGATTACTCACGTTCAAGCACCTCCAGGCAAAGTTCCAGATAAGCCCGCGTACCGCGGCAGCGTGGCGAGTAGTCGAGCACGGACTGGCCGTGGCTCGGCGCCTCGCTGACTGCCACATCGCGTGGGATCACGTTTTGATAGACAATATCGCCAAAAAATTCGCGGACCTCGCGGTCCACTTCGTAGGTAAGTTCCAGGGAGTGGTCGTACATGGTGAGCAGGATGCCGCCGAACTCCAGGCGGCTTGGTTGCCGCTGCATGACACCGCGTATGACTTCGATCATCTGCGTCAGCCCCTCCATGGCGAAGAACTCGCACTGAATGGGCATCAGCACTTCTGTGCTGCTGGCCAAAGCCGTTTGCGTGAGCGGGCCGACCGACGGCGGGCAATCGATGAGCACGAAATCATAGCCCGCCATGCCGGTCGCCAGATGCTGGCTCAGCGTGGCGGTGTGCGACGCGAGCGGACTGTCGGCGCGGCCAGTCATGGTCTCGGCATCCTGGTAGCTGCGGCTGCCGGGGAGCAGCTCCAAATTAGGCACCGACGTTTCTCGCAGTGAGTCGCGCAGGGGTTTTTCGGAAACGAGCGGATGTCGATCGGTGGGGGCATGGCCAAGTCCGCTGGTGGCGTTGCACTGCGGATCGAGATCAACAATCAGCGTGCGTTTCCCCCCCTTGGCCAAACCAACTGCCAGGTTAATTGCGGTGGTCGTTTTGCCGACGCCGCCTTTCTGATTGGCCACGCAAAGAATCCGACCCACGCAAGCTCCGCTGCCTGGAAAAGTGGATTAAGGGGGGCGGGATTGTAGCGAGAAGTGCGCGAAGTCGGAAGTCGAAGATTCGCCGCAGCGAGGCGGAAAAGCGGAAATGGGCCAAGACACAGAGCAAGTAAGAAGGACAGGCACATTTTCCCGGGAACCGTGTTGCACAACCTCCTGCCAGAACGATGCGCCCCTCGCGAAGTCGCCGGGAAAATGATCCAGTCCCCGGCCTCGCAAACGACGCAGTTCGCCCAATCGTGTTCCACGTGAAACACCCTAAAGCCGCGACGGTTGGTCGCGGGTAACCGTTCACGGGCCAAGAGAGGGGGACAGGCACATTTTCCCGGGAACCGTGTTGGACAACCTCCTGCCAGAACGATGCGCCCCTCGCGAAGTCGCCGGGAAAATGAGCCAGTCCCCGGCCCGTGAACGGTTACGGTCGAGGCTTCAGGACGTTACTCACTCCAGCGGATGCACGACCAACCCGCTGAGTAGTTTGGGATAAAAGTACGTGCTCTTGGCGGGCATCACCTCGCCATGGAGGCTGATCCGGCGGATCTGATCGACCGTGGCCGGCATCACCAAAGCGGCCAGCTCGAACTGGCCGCCGGCGCTCATCACGCCCGTGGCGTCTCGGCCGCCGGTGTCGCCTGTGTCCAGGCTTTCGATCGCCTCGGCGACGGAGTGGACGTATTTGGGCTTGGGCAGGTCTTTGCCGCCGAGCAGGTTCTCGACCACCAGGTGGTGCAAGATGGCCACACCCAGCCCCTGCCAGTCACGGCTGTGTTCGGGCGCGAGCTCCGCCATGCGCCGCTGGCCGGCATCGGTAATCGTGGCCAGAGTCCAGCGTTCGTCCTTGTTCGTGAACAGGCCCAGAGTGCCCTGTTTGTCGGCGGTTTCGATCTCCTCCCACACCGTGACGGCCAGGTCAATTCCTTCGCCAGCAACTCGGCAGGTGAAGTTGTCGCCTAATTTCGCCCGCAGCTGTTCGGCTGTCATCGGTGGCAGGCCGCGGAACAGGCGGTGCGTGGGCAGCACGATCAGTCCCGGATCATTCATGCCGATGCACATCATCAGCACAAAGTTCGCAGGATGTCCGGCGAGCAGCGGAGCGTTTTGAGTGGAGGCCACCTCGTCGCGGTAGTTGCAGGCGGTCTCGTAACGATGGTGACCATCGGCGATGAAGATCGGCTTCTCGCTGATCATGCCCGCCACCTGTGAGATCAAGCCCACGTCGGTTACCGGCCACATGCGGTGGATCACGCCCAGGTGGTCAACGGCTTCCAGCGGGATCGAGCCTTCCGTGGCCCGCTCGAGTGCCTCCTGCACGGCACCATCGTCATCAGGATACAGGCCAAAGATTTGGCTCAGGTTCGCCTTGCACTTCCGGGTCAGCAACAGTCGGTCTTGCTTGGGGCCGGAAAGAGTTTCCTCATGCGGAAAGACCTTGCCTTCACCGAAGCGGCTGAGCCGGCAGCGACCCATGAAGCCGCGGCGAGTGTACTCGCGACCCTCGACCGGAAACACCTGGTGGTAAACGTAGAGCGCCGGCTTGGCCTCTTTGAACAGCAATCCTTCGTTCCGCCAGTTTCGCAAGAAACCTGCCGCGCGCGTGTACTTGTTGTTGGTCTCGTCGTCGCCCGGCTCCTCACGGTTCAGCTCCAGCCGAATGAAGTTCGCCGGATGTTTCTTGTAAAGCTCGTTCTGGAACTCGGGGCTGATCACGTCATACGGCGGACAGATCACATCCGAAAGCGAGCCGACGTGGCCCAGGTCGTAACGCAATCCGTAAAAGGCTTGAATTTCGGGCATTGAATATTGAGGAGTGAGGAGACAAATAGCACGAGTCGTCAAACGCAAACGGCTGCGGGTGTTATCCCGCAGCCTGAGAGGATTGTCAAACGCGATTTAGCCACCAAGGTCGCTGCAATCTGCCACGCGTGACTACGACCAGCGAATCGGCAGGCACGACCGTAAACAGAATCGCCAGCGGCGGCTCGATCGCGATGCGGCGCTCTTCAGTTTCTCTCGATCCGCCAGCTGGCGTTGGATCGTGCTGCGGCGCCAGTTCCAGTCTGCGAGCAGCTTAAGTGACGACTGCGCGATCACTGGCTTGCATCTGGATTCCCACACAATTACTATATCAGGGCGTGGACTAATACCGGTAATGCTCCGGCTTATACGGACCATCCACCGGCACATCGAGATACGCGGCCTGCTTGGGGGTGAGCTTCGTCAGTTTGACGCCGAGCTGGTCGAGGTGCAGCCG
>SXHT01000086.1 GCA_005773095.1 Planctomycetaceae bacterium | reverse complement strand
TTGCGCGAATTTGCCGGGAAAATAAGCCAGTCCCCGGCCCATGAACGGTTACTCTGGGGAAACGACTTCTTGCTTGGCGACTCGATCAGGGGCGGTTAGACTGAAAGTAACCGATCACGGGCAAAGACAGGGGGACAGGCACATTTTCCCGGGAAACACGTAGGGCAACCTCCCAACAGAACGATGCAGCGCTCGCGGATTCGCCGGGAAAATGAGCCAGTCCCCGGCCCGTGGGGCGGCTCGCAGCGCACCACGCCCTCCCCCGCGAATCGACGGTGATCAGGCGAGGTGCGGTCTTTTCTGGTGGGGGACCCGATTTTCGAGGCAGGCATGGCCGACACTTCTTTTGATCCAGATTCCTTGCCCGTGGGCTCGAATCGGCCACGGCCCGTGACAGGTCCAGACGGCCTGCCGCATCAGGCCGAGCAGCTTTCAGAGCCCGCAGCACGGCAATCGCAGCAAGCAGAAGGTCGTCCCGCGGGCCGCGCCAGCGACCCGCCGATGAGGCCCGCGGCTGATCAGCGTTTGGTTCAGGCATCACGGCAGCCGATGCGTTCTGCGCCCGTTACTGCGCGACCGATTTCCGTGCGCGAGAAGGCCAGGTCGGACGAGCAGGAGACAAAAGAAAAAGAGGAAGCAGGTGAACCCGACGTTTTGGAGGAAGTGGCGAAGCAAGCGCCGCCGTGGCTGATTAGCACCGTGTTTCACACGATCCTGGTGATCTTTCTTGGAATCCTGGTGACGGTTGTCGATCGTACCCGGAAAACGTACGACGTGGAAATCGACGCCAAGATGATCTACGCGGAGCAGCTTGGCGAGCAGCTCGAAGACCCTTCCATCTTGAACGACGTCAACAGCCCGGACGTGGACAACACGGCGAAAGAGCAGATCATCACGCCGCAAGATTTGCCGCCCGTGGATGATCCATTCGCAACGCCGCCGCAATTGGCAGAACTCGATGCGATCGGCACGGGTTTTGTCGCCGCGGACACCACCGTCCAAGCGCCGACCATAGGCCTGGCGTTGAGCGGCCGGCAGGCCGGATCGCACAAGACGGTGCTGCTGGGCAAGTATGGCGGCACGGCGATTACGGAGGGTGCTGTTATCAGCGGGCTCAGGTGGCTCGCCAACAATCAGAAGTCCGATGGAAGTTGGAGCCTGCTGGGGCCGTACAAGGATGGTGGAAGCGAAGAGAACAGCGCGGCCGCCACGGCCATGGCGCTCTTGGCTTTCCAGGGGCAAGGCAGCACGCACCGGACCGGTAAGTTCAAAGACAATGTAATCAAGGGTTGGAAGTTCCTGATCAAGCTGCAAGACAAGGACGGCAACTTTGTAACGTCGGGCCCAACGCATCAGCGGCTGTACGCACAGGCGCAATGCACGATTGCCTTGTGTGAGCTGTACGGCATGACGATGGACTCAAATTACCGCTTTCCGGCGGAGCGGGCGATCAAGTTCGCGCTGGCCGCTCAGGACAAGAAGTTGGGCGGCTGGCGATACGTTCCCGGCGAGGACTCCGACACTTCGGTGACGGGCTGGTATGTCATGGCTTTGCAAAGTGCGCGGATGGCCAAGCTTGAGGTGCCGCAAGCCGCGCTTGATAAGATCAGCCAGTTTCTCGACTCGGTTCAGCAGGACGGGGGCAAGACGTACACGTATACCATCGGCACGTTCAGCACGCCGGCCGTCACCGCCGAAGGTTTGCTTTGCCGGCAATACCTGGGTTGGAAACAGGACGATCCACGGCTCGTGGAAGGCGTTGGCGCGCTTAATCGAAATCCGGTCGATTACAGCTCGGGCGAGCGCGACGTGTACTACTGGTACTACGCCACGCAGGCTTGCCATCACATGGAAGACAACCCGCCGACACACAAGATTTGGAGCGATTGGAACGAGAAAATGCGACAGGCAGTACCCGAGCAACAGATTAAGAAAGGCGCCGAAGCCGGAAGCTGGGATCCCGACGGCGACAAGTGGGGCACCTATGGAGGACGCTTGTACGTCACCTGCCTGTCGATCTATATGTTGGAGGTCTACTACCGCCACCTGCCGATTTACAGTGGCTACAAGTATGTCGCCAAGTGACGAATGCCAGGTCCGCGAGCTGGAACTCAATTCGCCAGAATACCGGCTGGCGTAAACTCCGGTGAAGTCGGTTGCAGCATCGATTTTTCGCGGATCCCCGTAGTCCGCGCGACGCACGTTGGCCGTTCGCCACTCAAGAGCGTTGGAACCTCGGCGACGTGGAGGTTGGGAACCACGAAGGGCGCGAAGGGCGCGAAGATGGAATTCGACGATCTATCCAATCGGGTCATCGACTGTGCCATCGAAGTTCACCGGCACCTCGGGCCGGGACTGCTCGAATCAGGACAGAAGAGTGAATGACAGAAAGTTGGCTTTTGACGTGTGTGCTGTGGCAACTTTTCTCATGGCTGTGAGAGATGCGGGTTAGCCGCCGTGGTATTTTTGATTGAACTCGTCAGGATCGAACGGATCGGCTGGCCCGTTTTCGTTGGATATCTGACCCCGTTTGGGTGTCGAACGAATCGCCGGCTGGCCAGGACGATATCGCCTGCCTAATCGCGCCGGGGCGCGCGGAGTGTTCGAAGAGGGATCGACCATTTCTTTGGACTTCACGTGTTGCTGCTGCTGCTGGTCCAGCGACTCGTTGATAGGCGTCTGGACCGCGGCCGATTGCACATCGAAAGGTGGATTGGCATTTACGTCGACATCTGCCTTCTCGGCTTGCTGCAATTGTTTGGCAGCAATGGTTGGGCTTGGCGTTGGTGAATCATCGTCTGCGGGGCCCTTGGCCGGTGGCTGGTTCTCTGCCAGCGGCCCGTCCCAGGCGTGCGGCGGATTGACGGGTGTTTCGGGCCGCGCCTGGTTTGCAACGGCGTACGTCCAATCGACCAGTTGTTTGTAGTGCAGGGCTTGCCTGCTTGTGAACACGGCGGTACGGCTTGTGCCGTGAGCGCGCGACGACATCGTCAGAAGCGGACTCGCGTCGGGATGTTCGCTGTCGATGGCGCCGAGCACCGCGTGCAAGTTGCGTTGTGTCGCCCGACGGCTTTGCGTCCGTCCGGAGGTCACGCGCGTCAGGCGCAGGGGCGTGGCTGAGGCCGGTCCGTGACAACTGGCCGTCGAGCAATGGTTGAGCAACATCGGCTGAATCACATTGGTGAACGTTTCCACCGAGCCCGGCGGCATGCTGCGCACCATGCGGTCGAGTTCTTCGGGTGAAGCCGCGTCGACCGGACCGGGCCTGGGTGCGCGCGACTCAGCGGGAGCTTCAATGGCCAGCAGCAAACGTCGTTCGACGAGCGCAATTCTCGGATGCGATGGTTCGGCCGCCATGGCGTCGCGCAGTTCTCGCCCCGCCTCCGCGAGCATCTGATGGCGAAGGCACCATTCGGCAAGGCTAAGCCGAGCTTCCACCTGGTCAAACTCAATGCTGCGGCGTTGATGTTGGTAACAGTCTTCGAGTGTTCTGCCCGCGAATTCGACGTCGGCAACCCGGATTCTCAAGTCCCCGTCCTTCAACCCGACATCGTACCGGTCACCCGAGCGTGTGATGCTTCCTTCCAAGACGGCGCCATTTCGCAGCAGAAGCAGACCCGGTTGAGGCCCCAGAGTTTTGTCGTCGGCGCGAAGTGTGGTGCCGGAGAGAATGATCGCAAGAATAGCGGCATAATTTCGCATACTGGGGCGGGAAAATAGAATAGCGGCGGTGCAACGTCAACATCAATTGCGATCGGTCGGCGTTCACGGTGCGTGGGCGGGGAGATTTTCCCGGCGAGTTCGCGGGAATCGCAATGGTAACCGTTCACGGGCCGGGGACTGGCTCATTTTCCCGGCGAATTCGCCAGAGGCGCATCGTTCTGTCAGGAGGTTGTCCAACGTGGCTCCCGGGAAAATGTGCCTGTCCCCCTCTCTTGGCCCGTGAACGGTTACTCGCAATGTTCTGTTGGGTGTTTGTCAGGTGGTTCCCAGGAAGAGTGCCTTTTCTTCTGTTCCTGACTTGTGAACGGTTCCTTACGATCGTTGCGGCGGTAGAGGGTCAGATACCAGGGGTGAATGGTTTGATTGGCGCCGCGGCCAGGGCTGTGGGACCGCGAGCAGCGGCGCGCAAGAAAAAACCCCGCGAGGGCTTTCGCTCTCGCGGGGTTTTTTGAAAAAAATCCGGCGATACCTACTCTCGCACTTTTGGCACTACCATCGGCTCCGAAAGCTTAACTACCGTGTTCGGAAAGGGAACGGGTGTGACCTTTCGGATATGGTCACCGGAAAAACGCCTGCCGCGCATTGATTAAAGCGCGGCAAGCGAACTCGATTGTTGCAATTGTGGCGGCATTGAGCGCGTCGCAAGCGACGCGGCCAAATGCCATTGTAAGCCAATTTTTCCGAAGGCTCTTGAATCAAGAGCGTTGGGTATATGTGGCCAAGCGTTCGTCCGTTAGTATCGGTTAGCTGAGTGGATTACTCCACGTACACATCCGACCTATCAACCTGGTCGTCTTCCAGGGGACTTTCGGGCATTGCCCAACGATGCCTAATCTTGGAGCGGGCTTCACGCTTATATGCTTTCAGCGTTTATCCGTTCCGTCCATAGCTACCCAGCCATGCCGCTAGCGCGACAACTGGAACACCAGAGGGACGTCCATCCAAATCCTCTCGTACTAAAGATGAACCTCCTCAAGCATCGTACGCCCACAGCAGATAGGGACCGACCTGTCTCACGACGGTCTGAACCCAGCT
>SXHT01000085.1 GCA_005773095.1 Planctomycetaceae bacterium | reverse complement strand
TTGCCAACTCCGGTCGGTCCGATCATCAAAATGTTTTTCGGGCCGATTTCCGCGCCTATTTCCTCGGGCAGCTGTTGGCGACGCCAGCGATTGCGGACGGCGATTGCCACGGCGCGTTTGGCATCGCGCTGGCCCACGATATGCCGATCCAGCTCGGCGACGATCTCACGCGGGGTCATGTCGCGCACGGCAGTTCCTCGACAAAGATATTGGTATTGGTATAAATGTCGATGCCGGCCGCGATTTCCAGCGCCTGTCGAACGATCTCGGCGGCCGAGAGTTGTGAGTGGGCCAGAAGCGCCCGGGCAGCCGCCACAGCATAACTTCCGCCGGCGCCGATGCCGAGCACGCCATCGGTGGG
This sequence comes from Planctomycetaceae bacterium, assembly GCA_005773095.1. Classification (GTDB taxonomy): domain Bacteria; phylum Planctomycetota; class Planctomycetia; order Pirellulales; family PALSA-1355; genus SXHT01. The sequence goes on along the minus strand of SXHT01000085.1, from coordinate 3,838 downwards.
CTGGATGACGTCACCGTTTCCGGTCACGAGCAGAGTATTCCGGGCATCGACCACGGCCAGCAAGGCTTCGAGCCGACGAAGCGCACGGTCGGTTCGCCATTCCTTCGCCAGCTCTGTGGCAGCGCGAGGGACGTTTTGCGGATAGTCTTTCAGTTTGGCTTCAAAACGTTCCATCAGCGCGAAGGCATCGGCGCTAGCGCCCGCGAAGCCGGTAATCACTTTGCCTTCCATCAGACGGCGAATCTTGACCGCATCGGCCTTCATGATGGCGGTGCCCAGCGTCACCTGGCCATCACCGCCGATGGCCACCACACCTTGGTGGCGAACGGTGAGAATCGTCGTGGAATGCGTTTTCATCGTGCCCAACGTATCACGTCGTGACCGCCCCTTCTACCCCCGATTGCAACTGCTCCCCCCAGGTGACGGGTTGACGAATTGCCTCGACCAGGCGGCGCAAATACTGGCTGCGGGGAATCTCGATGGCGCCCAGGCTTTTCGTATGCTGGGTGAGTTGCTGGATGTCGAAAAGTCGATATCCGCGCGATCGCAAGTGGCGAATCAAATGATAAATCGCTACCTTCGAGGCGTCCGTTTCGCGATAGAACATCGACTCGCCGGCATACATGCCCCCCAAGGCGACCCCGTAGGTTCCGCCGGCCAACGTTCCCTCGTGCCAGACCTCAACGCTATGGGCGTGGCCCAACGCATGCATCTGGCAGTAGGCCCGAATCATCGCCGGGGTGATCCAGGTGCCGCCACCTTCGCGTCGCACGCTGGCACAGCCGCGAATCACACCGGCGAAATCGCGATCGCAGGTGACCTCAAATTTTCCGCGGCGAATGGTTCGCAGCAGACGACGGGAAGCACGAAAGCCGTCCAGTTCAAAAATGCCCCGTGGGTCCGGGGAAAACCAAACTAAGATCTCTGTTTCGTAGAACATCGGCCAGGGAAAAATGCCGTGCGCGTAGGCGTCAAGCAGCCATGGAGGCGTGAGCCTGCCGCCGACGGCCACGACGCCGTCAGCCTCGGCCATTTCAGGTGGTGGAAAGTATCGCGGTGTGAGCATCGTCCCGCCATCGCGATTTGCGTGATGGTTGCTGCCAGGGTTTTGGCCACAATAATACTCGCTCCTCACGAGAAGCGTGCCAACACCTTTGGTATACTTCCCCTGCGCGATACAATCAAATGACTGGACCGACCGCTATGCCCGAATTTCCACCTCCCAATTCCGAACCGATTCATCATTCAGGTATGGTTCCGCGCCTGCTGGCGATCCTTGGCATTCTGGTCATTATTTGGCAGTTCCCCAGTTTTCTTGAACGGATTGAGTACTCGCGCGTCCACGGGCGTGAACGTGCCGAGTCGGACGTGGCGCGCAGCGAACTCAAGGACGGCATCACCGATCTTTCGCGTTTGTCCGGCCAGATCGCCAAACGTGTCGGCCCTAGCGTGGTGCACATCGACACGGTGCGCGTCGTTAATGGTCGCAGCGCGATCGACGAATGGTCCCACTTGTTTGGTGGACAAGCTCAGTTTCAGTCCGAGGGGCAGGGTTCTGGCCTGATCGTCGATTCGGCCGGTTACATTGTGACCAACAACCACGTCATCGACCATGCCATGAAGATTGAAGTGCAGTTAAGCGACGGGCGCAAGAAACTGGCCGAAGTCATTGGCTCCGACCCGCTCACTGACATTGCGGTTGTCAAGATCGACTCCGATCATTTGGTAGCCGCCGAGTGGGGCGACAGCGAAAAGCTGCAAGTGGGCGCCCTGGTCTGGGCGATCGGCAATCCCTTTGGCCTGGATCGCAGTGTGACCTTCGGCATCATTAGCGCGAAGGGCAGGCCAGGAGCGAATCCATTTCAGAATTACCTTCAGACCGATGCCGCCGTTAATCCTGGTAATTCCGGTGGTCCGCTTGTCAATATCGAAGGCAAGGTGATAGGCATCAACACGGCCATCGTGGGCCCCGCCTATCAGGGCGTCAGTTTTTCGATACCCAGCAATGAAGCCCGCAACGTGTACGCGCGGTTGCGCCAAGACGGCAAAGTGGCGCGTGGTTGGCTTGGGGTGTCCCTGGCGCCGTTAACACCCGAGCTGGCCAGACAATTGCAGCTCACCCAGCTGCAAGGTGCCGTCGTGCAGGAAGTCTTTACCGACGGTCCGGCCGCCAGATCGGGAATTCACGTTGGGGACGTGGTGATAGAATGGAACGGCGAGCCGATCGATGCTCCTGGAATGCTAAGTGCCTTGGTCGCCGCCACCAAGATTGGCTCGACGGCGAAAGCCATGGTCATGCGCGACGGCAAGCGGATGGAGATCGGCGTGAAAGTGGAAGAACGACCTGTGCAGTTGAACCGCTAACCCGATCGATGTCGTTTCAACCCGACTATGATCTGAAGGATCGTGTCAAGCAGGCGACGGACATCGTTGACCTGACGAGCAGCTATCTGCAGCTGCGGCGTGAGGGACGGAGCTACAAGGCGCTGTGCCCTTGGCACGCCGACACGCGTCCCAGCTTGCAGATCAATCCCGAGCGACAGTCGTTCAAGTGCTGGGTCTGCGATATTGGCGGCGACGTATTCAGCTTCATGATGAAGATGGAAAATGTCGAATTCCGCGAAGCCCTGGCAATGCTCGCCGAACGAGCGAACATTCCGCTGCAAGCCACGGTAGCCGGGGGGCAACGGCCCCCAGGCAGCTCCGACGATAAGCGCGTGCTGTTGGCTGCCATGGCCTGGGCCGTGGACGTCTATCATCGTTTTCTGCTCGAGGCGCCCGAGGCGGCGATCGCGCGCAAGTATCTCGACGAGCGAAAAATTTCCGCCGACAGCATCCAATCGTTCAAACTCGGATTCGCTCCCAACGAATGGGAATGGCTGGCGGCCAAGGCGCGCAACCAGTTCTCAACCGCCGTCCTGGAGCGGGTCAACCTGATCGCGCGGCGTCGCACCGGCGCCGGCTACCATGATCCCTTCAAAGGCCGTGTTTTGTTTCCGATTTATGACGCGCAAGCCAGACCGGTGGCCTTCGGCGGCCGCGTGATGCCGGAACTTGCGCCGGAGGACCCCCGCAAATATGTCAATTCCGCCGAGACGCCGCTGTTCACCAAGAGCAAGCTGCTGTACGGCTTGAACCTGGCCAGGGAGCGCCTTCGTACGTCGCACCGCGCATTAGTCATGGAAGGCTACACGGACTGCATCATGGCGCATCAATTCGGGTTTACCACGGCGGTGGCAGTGTTGGGAACCGCGCTGGGCCACGATCACATTCAATTGCTGCGGCGTTTCGAGGAGCGGGTGCAGATTGTTTCCGTGCTCGACGGTGACGAGGCGGGCCGCAGACGAACCAACGAAGTGCTGGAGCTGTTCGTCGCCGCGAACGCCGATTTGCGCATTCTGACCCTTCCGGACGAGCTTGATCCCTGCGAGTTTTTACTGGAACGAGGTACTGCCGCATTTGCAGAACTGGTTGAGAATGCACCGGATGCGCTGGAGCATGCGTTTGCCACGGCGACGCGAGATATCGACCTTGATCGCGACATTCAGGGGGCTACGCGAGCGCTCGAACAGCTGCTTGGCACGATCGCCAAGGCCCCGCGACTGCGTTCCGATTCGACCGTCGATCATCGCCTGCGGGAGGAAAAATTCCTGCAACGCCTGGCGCGGGACTTTCGACTTCGCGAGGAACAACTTCGAGACCGATTGATGGATCTGCGACGCAAAACCATCGCTCGTACGGCAAACCCGCGCGTGGACGCTAGCATGCAATCGCCCACCGCGACCAGCCAGGAATTCTTGGCGAAGCTCGATGCTTGCGAGCGTGAGCTGTTAGAACT
>SXHT01000084.1 GCA_005773095.1 Planctomycetaceae bacterium | reverse complement strand
CGTCTCAACATGCTCAAGCTGACCAGCATAAAATGGCAACCGACGGACCCGATCGAGAAAAGCAGCCACATCCATGATGGCACCTCCATTTGTGAATGCCGCGGACACACGGTTCATGCCATTGTCTGAGCCAAGTGTGTGAACAGGTGTTTAGTTTATCGGCGAGGTCCGGAGTGGTTCAAGATGAATCTCCGCTTAGAAAGGCCAGACAAACGGGGCCAAGAGCACGGTGATGACGCCCACCAGGATGTCGAGCGGAATGCCGATCTTCACATAGTCGCTGAACTTGTAGCCCCCCGGACCGTAGACCATCAGATTCGTCTGATAGCCAATCGGCGTGGCGAAACCCGCGGAAGCCGCCATGGCGACGGCGATGACGAACGGCATGGCGCTTACGTTCAAATCGCGGGCGGTGGCGATGGCGAACGGACACGCGAGCGCCGCCGCGGCGTTATTCGTGATGAGTTCCGTGGCGATCAGCGTCATGGCATAAATAACCGCCAGCGCCACCCACGGACTGCCCCCCGCGAGCTGGATCATGCCTTCGGCAATGTTGCGGGCAGCGCCGGTTTTCTCAAGGGCCGCCCCAAGTGCGAACGAGGCCGCGATGGCCAGCAGCACTTCCCAGTCGACGCTGCGCCGGGCGTTGCGAACCGAAAGACATTTGAAAAACAACATCAAGCCGGCACATAGCATGGCTGCCATCAGCACCGACATGACGTTGAACGTGGTCAGCGTCACCAACCCCAGCAACAGCCCGATGGCGATCCATGCCTTATCATGGCGCGGTGGATTGGTGTCATCGATGCGGCTGACAAGAAAGAAATCTCGGCTGTTGCGCTGCTGATCGTAGAACGACGGATGGGCCTCCACGAGCAGCGTGTCCCCGGCGTGCAGCTCAATGTCACCAATCTTTTGCTGCAAACGCTCGCCATTGCGCGCCACGGCCACGACGACGGCGTTGTATGTGTTCCGGAAGCGCCCATCGCGAATCGTTTTTCCGACCAACGGGCAACTGTTTGAAACCACGGCTTCAATCAGGCAGCGCGTGGGCCGCGGCGCGTTGAGCTTGTGGACCTGATTGGTGGCCGGCAACAATCCACGGATGCGCTGCAAGTCGACGACGCTTTCCACGATGCCGACAAACTGCAAGCGATCGTTGGCCTGCAATACTTCTTGCGGCGAGACCGCTGGAATGATCGTGCCGCCACGGTCGATCTCGGCCAAAAACACGCCGGGCAAATGTCGTAATCCCGCGGCCTCGATCGATTTGCCAATCAGCGGACCCTCGGGGGCGACTTGCATTTCCACCGTGTATTCACGCGGATCATCGCTGGTGCTCACCGCCGGTCGGCGATCTCGCAGCAGCCAGCGGCTGAATACAACGATGTAAAGGCCACCCAATATCGCTGAGGGCAGGCCTACCCAAGTGATGCTGAACATCGACAAGCCGCGGGCGCCATTTTCCGCCTGCAGGCGGGCAATCTCCTGTAAGTCTTTGCTTCTGATCGCCGCCTGCTGCTCCTTAATCAACAAGCCTTGCACGACGAGATTGGTGCTGGTGCCGATCAGCGTGCAGGTGCCGCCAAGAATCGCCGCATAACTCAGCGGGATCATGAACCTGCTCACAGGCATGCGCAGCTTGCGGGCCCAATCGCCGACGGCCGGTATGAGCATCGCGACCAGTGGCGTGTTGTTCATAAAAGCGCTCAGACCCATCGTCGGAAGCATCATGCGGGCGACAGCGGTGGTCGGAGTTTTGGGCCGTCCGAAGAGTCTTGAAGCGATGAATTCCACACCGCCCGTTTCGCGCACCGCGGCGCCTACGATGAACAGCACGGCCACGGTGATCATGCCTTCGTTCGACATGCCGGCCAGCGCTTCGTTGGGCGAAAGTATGCCGACGAGCATCAGCATCACGACTGCTGCCACCAGGATCACGTCGGGCGCGAGTGCTGTGAACATCAACAGCGCGAAGACCATGCCCACCAACCCCAGTGTGAACTGGGAAGGCGTGATCGGAGAATTAGCCCAAAACTGCGGCATGACGATTACGATCGGCGGTACGGCAGAAAGCGGTTGACCACCATGATTGGCGCAACGGAAGGATTATGCAAGGGCGATCGGTGCTGCCGCCGCCCGAACAATTGTCATGAAATGAGCCACTGCCCGCCGCGTGGGGCAGCGTCCTTGTTTGCCAGGCATGTCGTACGATGAGGAGGTGCAAATCCCAGGCAGGGCCCCGATGACGAGAATGGTGAAGCCAGGCACAGTTGTTCGCGTGTGCGTGAGGTCCCTGCGACGCTTTTTCGATCCCGTTCCACGAGCCCTTCCAGCACGCGGCGGACTTCGTCGCGGCTCAGGACGATGAGCAATCGTTTGGGACGTTTGGCGGGTGTCAAGATCGGATTACTGATGAACTTCAACGTGACAAAACTGAAAGATAGCATCGAACGTTTCGTTCTCTGATCACATCGGGCTGGTGAGAAATGCGGTCCAGGAAATCGTGGCGCCCTGGGTGCTGCTCGACTCGAAGCACTTACTTCGCCGGCAAGGTCCAAACCGGTGCGATGTCGTCGTTGGGGGTTCTCCGGACCGCGTTGGCGTGATCGAGGAGAGTATCGGTGGTTTTGTCGTTCGGGAATTCTCCGAATAACCTGCCGAGCCGGCCGACGCTGCTCGCGTAACGACCTTCTTCAAAATCGCTGAGCGCGGATTCGTACTGAGAGCACAGCGATCGCCAGGCGTCGTCGGGCGCGACGGCCAGTTCGAACAGCTCGATCGGGTCCTGGATATTTACGACACGCACTCGCCGCAGGCGCCGTGTCGCGAACTGATCGTCCAAGAGGTTGCGCGTTGGGGAGGTGATCAAGATCTGGCAGCCAAACTGTTTCGTGGCGCCTTGCACGCGGCTGGCCGCGTTCACCGCATCGCCGAGGGGGCCGTATTTGAACTTGCGCAGCGAACCGGTATTCCCCACAAATGCCTGGCCGGTATTGATGCCGACGCCCACGCCGAACGGCTCACCGATGCGCTCTTCCCAGATGGGACTGAGCCGGTTGACTTCGGCCACCATGCCGAGCGCGGCGCGGCACGCGCGCTCGGCATGGTCGGATTGCGGCTTCGGCGCGCCCCACATTGCCATCAGCTCGTCGCCGATGTAATCCACCAGCACCCCCTCTTCGGCGAGGACGCAGTCGGAAAGCGCGGTCATTACCGCGCTCAGCCACTCGACCATCACGGCGGGCTCCTGCTTGAGACGGTGGCTGATGCGGCTAAAGCCGCGGATGTCGCAGAACAGCAGGGTCACTTCCGCGTGGCGACCAGAAAGCAAGTCCGGCTCATCCGCCAGATGTTGAGCCAGATCGGCCGTAAAGAACTGCTCGAACAGCAAGGCCGCTCGTTCTTTTTCGAGCCGATCCAATCCGGCCGCCACGCCGTCGGCCAAAGTTTTGACAAGTAGTGCGGCCGGTCGCTCGATCGTCGGGGCCGGGTTGCGGCCCTCGGACCGTCGTTCCCCATAGAGCGCCCCCAGCACGTCGCCATTGGCATCCAAAATTGGCGCGGCAACGACGGCCTGAACTTCTTCGAGACTATAGCCCTGTCCCCCCAGATCGTGCGCGATCCGCGGAACTTCCCAGCAGGTGTCTTTATGAGTCAGCACCCAGCGCAGGACGCGTTCGCTCGGCTTGGGCAGGTCCGCGGGGATCGCGTCTCTCCATTGGCCCGCGTCCTGGAGCAACACCCTGCCCGAATCGAGATACAGGAGCTCGACCATCGCGCGCGAGGCGAGTTGGAAGAATTCGGCGGTGCTCTTCGCGCTGTGCAGCACGAGCGAAATCGACTGAAAACAGCGGATCACGAAGTCGGCCGAGTAAGTGATTTGCAGGTCTGGCTTGACGGACGAATCGAGGCCCGCGGACCTTCCCGGAACCAGCGAGGGTTCCGCCAGGCTTTGCAGGCCAGAGCTGAAGATCTCGATTCGCTTTGTGCCGATTTTGATGACCGCCCCGGGTCCGACCACGTGCGACCGATCAGCAGCCAGCGGAACGCCGTCGACGTCGGGCTGGACGGTCGTGCTGGTGTTGGTGACCAGGACCGTTCCGTCGGATTGAGGCGCGAGGATGATCGGCTTGCGAGAAACGATTAATTCTGCATCGGACGCAACATTGATGCGGTCTCGTCCTTCGTGCGTGCGAAAACGCCGGAAGAGCTCCTGAGAGTTGTCTTCATCGCGAATGCGGCCAATCTCCAGCGCCGCATCCAGCGGCTCATAGTCGCAGAGCATGCGCGGGCCGTCGAATATGCGAATCGCAATCGCGATCATAGTTATTCGAGCAAGTCCTCCAAGCTGGGTTGCGCCAAAATCAAAGTCACCAACTGCCGGTCATCCCGTTTGAGATAGGCAAGATCGGTTTTCGCGGAGGGAAGCCCTATCTGGTAGTTTTCGTGCTCGGCCCGCAGGAAATCGTGAAGGTCTTTCCGGCGAGCCACTATTTCGTTCGAGCCGGCAACCAATAGTTCGCAGCATTGAGAAAGCAGCTTGAACCTTGTCGTGTCTTCTCCTGCCTGCTCGATTGTCCTGAGATTGTTACGCGCTTCCGCCGCTGACTGAGCGACTCTCTCGGACATGGATTTCTCCAAGCCCTCGTGTAACCGCAAGGCAATGGTTCGCCGAAATTGGTATTTGCATACCGAAATCTTTTGCACGTTCGTGTCCAAGCGTCGTTCGACTGCGAAGTTGATCGCGGCGTCATACTCTTTCGCCGCGTCCAGGTATTCGGATTGCTCACCGAAGAGAAAACAATCCGCGTATCTCTCTCGAGCATTGATGTAGAGACTGACCAGGTTCCAGTGGTATTGTTGCAACTTCGAGTCTTTCCTCGTCGAAACATCATCTTCAACGACCTCGATCTCTCGCAACAGTTCGTCGAGCAAAGGCTTAAAACGCTTCTTTGCTTCAACAAACTTTTTATTCCAATGCAGTCCAAGTGCAATGCGGTGACGGTTAGCAAACTCATCGTACTTCTGCCGTTTGTCAAGTTTCGCGGTCTCTCGACGAATCGCGTTGGCTTGCTGGAAGCAATCAATCGAGACGACAAGCTTCTCGGCGCCCCAATCGAGGCAGTGGAGACCACGCAGTTCCCAATAATGAGCCTGCAAAGGATGGCCTGCCGGTAGCAGGGTTAGCGACGTCTCGATCAAGTTGAAACACTTCTCCGCTTCGTCCCGAGATTGATTTTGCGAGTGAGCCTGCGCGAGTTGGCACAGGCAATAGAAGCTGAAGAACGGCGGAAATATGGACGTGCGTTGAGCCGCACTTTCATCAACCTTCACAATACTTAGCGTCTCCGCGGCACTTTCCCACTCGGCTCGATGGGCACGCATGACGGCACGATCAGCATCGCATAGCTGGAGAAGTAATGCGGCGGCCTTGCCGGATACGCTGCTGGGGTTCGTGCGAACCGCATCCTCGTAGCCATCCCTTGCCTGCTGATAGTGTCGGATGCAATCTTCCCAGTAGTCCTTACGGCTCTTTTCATCGGCCGCAGCGGAGGAAGCACCATATTCCGAGTTCAAGGCAAGTGTGTGCTCAACCGCTGCCATAAGATGAATCAGGGACGTGGATCGATCGACCTCTGGCAGGCGATTAAGTTCCGCCAGCGCCCGCTTGAGCGCTTCGACGGAAGTCCGGGGATCACAATTCGTCCACTTGAGAGCGCCTCGCAGCACTGCCATGTCAACCCCGCGGATCGTCGCGTCTCGCGCGAGTTCACCCGTCAACAAGTCATCAAACTCCTTTGTCCGGACTGATGGTATGAGATCGAACAATTCGATGCACCGTTTCGCCGCATCAGCGTGCCTGCCAGTGGCAACTCCCTCCGCCTCCGCCAATAGTTGCTCCACAAGCAACTGACGCATGGGTGGAGCGAATTCGGGAATCTCGTGAAACCACCATTTGCCGTTGAGTCCGGGCAAGGTGGCCAGCGTCGTCGCCAAATCGGCAAGTTCGGGGCGAGGCCGCTGCATCTTGGGCCAGATAAGGTACCCACCGCCGGCAAGGCCCAGCGCGGCCACCGATCCCCCGAGAATGAATCGTCCGAGTTGACGCCGCTGGAATTTGTATCGGCTGGCTCGCTGAGTCGTTTTGGTTGGGGAGCGGGTGGAGACCGATCCGGCACCCTGAGCATCGTCGGAACGGGGCGTTACCGTGCTGATCAACAACGATAAGTCGCTGCCGTCGCACCAGGGCGCAAGCGCGTCGACGGTCCCCGCCGCGTCATAGCGAAGCTCCGCGTCCCGCGCCATCATGTCCCCCACGATTTCCGCCAACCTGGCGGCGACATCCGGACGCCGTTTACGCAACGCAGGAACTCTCTTGCCCTTTTCGCCGCAATGCGCCTTCATCTTGTCGTAGGTGCTTTTCTCCTCGGCAAACGGCGGGGAACCGGAAAGCAAACAATAGAGAGTGCAGCCCAAACTGTAAATGTCCGCCTGGGGGTCGACGCCGCTTGAGTTTTTGACTTGTTCCGGAGCGATGTAGTCCGCGGTTCCCAGGCAGCCGTGCGAGCCTGTGAGGTCCTTCGGTTCCCGTGGGCCGCCCAAGCCGTCGACCCGCCGGGCCAGTCCAAAGTCGACGATCTTGACCATTCCTGTTCGATCGAGCATTAGATTCGAGGGCTTGATATCGCGATGAACGATGTTCTGTTGGTGCAAGTGCTGGAGCCCCTGCGCGACTTGCATTGCGAGCTCGCAGGCGTCGGCGATGCTTAGCTGTTTTCCTTCGATGGCATGGAAGTCGATGATCTTCTGAAGGCTTGCGCCCTCGATATGCTCCATCACCAACCAATAATCGTCGCCGATCTTTCGCGGTTCGATCACGTCAACGATGTTTCGATGATTCAACATCGAGAGAATTTGTACCTCGCGAAGAATCCGTTGGTTCAACTGCTCGTCGCCGCTCTCGCCGGTGCGGACCCGTTTAACGGCCCGGATCTGACCGGAATGCACGTTCCTGGCCCGCCATACGCAACCCATGCCGCCCGCGCCGAGCGGCTCGATCAACTCGTAGTCGCCGAGGACGAACGTGGAGGGTTTGCCGGTCTTCGTATAGCTGTCAATAAACTCTTTGAGCTCCGGATACCTGCTCAGCCACTTACTGGTGTCGATGGTGTTGTCAGAAACGTGCAACTCGCACTCGGCGAGAAATAGTTGACGAAGCCGCCATTGGCGCTCGGGTCCCGAGACTTCGCCGATGTACGTTTCAGGATTGGGATTGCCCCCCTCAGAAACAACTTGCCGATAGGCGTCGCGCATGCGCGAGAAATCGTCGCTGATCCGCCTATCGGGGAACTCGGGATTGGCGGTGGTTTGCACCAGCATGACCAGATACCAGCAGGGGGTAACTTCCTTAATATAGGCAAAGACGCGCAAAGTGTCAGCAATCCGCTGCCAAGAAAGTCGTATTGCTGGAAAGCGCCGTCAATCGGTGTAGAATAAACTCTCGATACCTGTCGCCTTCCGGCCCGGCGGGATGATTTCTACGGGCATGGGTGCGGGTTTGCGTTTTTTCGCCTTGCTCACGCTGCGGGCGAGGAATCCTCCCAAGGGACCGGCTAGTAACGCCGGCAGCAAGACCAGGTTAATCACCAGTCCGACGGACAGCAGCATGACCATCAGCAGGCCGAAGCGCTCCGTGGGTGCAAAGTCGCTGAGCGCGAAGATGCCCAGGCCCAGGCCGATCACGCCCCAGCTCTGGTACATGGCTTTCGCGCAGTGGTGATAGGCCAGCCGGACCGACTGCTGGCGGTCCAGTCCCTGCGCCAAGCCGCGGCGGAACCAGAGCACAAAGTGCAGCACGTCGTCGACGGTCACGCCCAGTGCAACGCTGGGCGCTAGTACGGTGCTGATGTCGAGCGTGATCCCCAGCCAACCCATCGTGCCGATCACAAGTAGCGTTGGAAAAACACCGGTGATCATCATCACAAGTCCGACCGACCAGTGCCGCATCAAGACCACAATCGTGATCACGATCAACACGAGGTCGGTGATCAGTCCCAAACCGAGACCCTCCAGCAGCGACTGCTGGGACCGTTCAATCAGCGGCACCATGCCGGTAAAGGTCGCCGAGATTCCCTCGGCGCTGCGGCCGCGCTCCGCCGCGAGCACCGGCTCCACACGCTGGCGAACCGTTTCCATGAAGTACCGCATATCGACGTTGTGGAACGACCTCGTCCGCAGACTGATCCTCCACAGCTCATCGCCCTTGCTTGACGCCAGGAAGCCAGAGCTTACCAGGCGGTCGCGGTGGCTCACCAGGCGGCGGTCGAACACGGAGCGCTTCAGCGACCAACGGTCGCCGGTATCACGCGGAAGGCGGGGACTGAAGGTGACCGCTGAGACGCTCGTACTGACTTCGTCGAGCGAGGCAACGCGTTTCTGCACGCGATCGATGAGCTCCATTTGTTCCAACATCCTGAGCCGGCACGTGGGACTGATGCGAATCACCAGCTCCATCGGCACCAGCCCGCCGAGGTGCTCTTCCAGCCAGCGGGAATTTCTCGGGAACTCTGCATCGGGTGAGAAGAACTCCTCCGCGGTGATTGAAGTCTTGATGCGGGACAAACCCAGTCCGCCCACGGCCGCTATGACGATGGCCGCCACCGTGATCAGGCTGCTCTTTCGAGTGACTCGTTGACCCCACGACCACCAGTTCAAACCCCATCGGCCTCGAGCCGATGGTGAAGGAGATGGTTTAGCTAGATGGCATAGGCACGCAACTATCGACCCCCCTCCCGACGCGTCGGGATGGGTGAAGCAGATCGGTCGTCCATTCCGGAACCGTTGCAAAGCCGAGTAATCTTGTTCACCATCCGGGCGAGTCGGATGGGGTCCCACGGAGCGCAGCGGCCAGAGGGCACAACCGGCAGGCAGGACGAGCAGCAGCCAGAGCAGGCTCATCGCCACGCCGATCGCCGCATAGATTCCGAACTGACGAATCGGCAACAGCTCGCTGGCAAACAGCGAGAGTAGTCCCATCGCGGTCGTTCCGGTGGCCAGCACCAGGGGAAGCCTGGCGTGTGCTACCGCTCGGCCCGTGGCCCCCGCCAGGCCTCCTTTGGCGACCTCATCGCGATAGTAGTTCGCCCAGTGGATGGCGCCAGAAATCGTCGCTACGTACACGAGCGGCGGCATACTCAAGAGCACCGCGTTCATGACGCCGCCGGAAAACCAGAGTACGGCCAGCGCCGTGGCCGCCGCGAGTACTCCGGCCGCGATCACCAACATTGTCAACCGCAGGCTGCGGAAACAGAACCAGGAAAACACGACCGCTGCCAGGACGGAGAGCGGGCCGGGAATGCTCATGGAGGCGGCCGCGGCTTCGTCGATCGCCGACGAGGTGACGGGCGGCCCGCCCATTCGCACCGCGTTGCGCGGCAGACCGCAGGACTCGGCGGCGCGGTAGATCGATTGAAGCAACTCGTGTGGGTCTTGCTTGCCGCGCTCGCTCGGCCGCACGATGACGCAGGACTGCCGACCATCGGGACCGATCATCAGTCCGCGCAGCCGGGCCACGGCTTCCTTGCGCGACAGATTCAGGGGCGACGCCATCAGATCTTCGAGCGCTTGCGGACTTGTCATAACGCTCTCGACGAGCGGCGGCTCGCTCGCCGGTTCGTCCGCCCGCCGCTCCAGCCGGTCTGCCAGCCGCGGCAGTCGAGGATCGTCGAGGGTACACCCTTCCCAACTGACGGCGACAAATTCCTCGCTGCCGAAGTGCCGGCCAAAGTTGGCATATTCGGTCGTTTCAGGAAGTTCTTGCGGCAGCCAGGTGCGCACGTCGTTGGCGTTGGTGCCGAGTGCCTTCACCGCTCCCAACACCACCAACGGCGCCAGGCACAGTACCGCCGCGAGCAGCGGATAACGATATCGCTGGTGGAATGAGTCATTCATGACGCCGAGATCTGATATTTAATGAGTCGAAGCAGTTTCAAAACGTCCTTCTCTCTCACCCCCGGCCCCTCTCCCGCAACGGGGAGAAGGGAGTATAGATTCCGCTACGCAAAGCTAAATCCCGGCGACACGCTCGCGAGTGGCGCCATATGGTAAGTCGGCGCGTCGCTGGCTAGGAAAGGTGTGAACGGAGGAATCTGCTCTTGATGCAAACAAAGCTCGAGCACGCCTGGACCGGTAGCTACGCGACGAAATTCCCGCAGGCGTTTGCTCAGCTCGTCGCGCGTGCTCGCAGAACCTACCCAGAGGCGATCGGGTGAACCCAGGCCTCGGGCCATGTCGGCGATGGAGACGGCGGGATACCGCGAACCTTCGATTCGGCTTTCGAAATAAAGCTGTTGACGTGTAACGCACATGCCGTGCATGCCGTTGTTGAAAACGACGAACAGGATCGGCAGTTTATGGTGGACGGCGGTATTCACCTCGGTGCCCAACATCAGAAAGGCTCCGTCGCCGCAGATAACCATCGTCCGCGAACCGGCTGAGGAGCCCAGCTGAGCGCCAATGGCACCAGCGACGGCGTAGCCCATGCCGCCCATTCCCAATGCACACGTGGTGCTGACGTTGCGCGGCGTTCTCAGGTAGTGCAAGGCAGCTGCCGCGCAGTTGCCGGCGTCGAATGTGACATGGCCCGAGGTCGGTAAAAATTGCTGGAGCACTTCCAGTGCTTCGCTTTGCAACAAGGTTCCGCGCCGCTTGTTCGGGAATGATGCAAACTCGTCCGGAGGCAGTTCGGGCGCCAACCGCGCCGCATAACGTGTGACGGGTACCGTGGGGGGAATCCGAACAGGCTCGTTGGCCTCATCGCATAGCTGATTCAGTTTCCAGAATACGACGCCGGCATCCGCCTCGAGGTATACCGCCGGTTTCACGATTCGCAACACCTCGCCCATGTCGATGTTCACGATGGCCAAACGTTCTGGCTGAAGGGCCCGCTGAATGGGCTGGCAGGTCATCACGTTCAGGCCCGTGCCCACCGCCACGATCAGATCGGCTTGCTCCTCTAAATAACGATGCACCGACGGTTCGCCGGCCATGCCCACCATGCCCAGGTAAAGCGGGTCGTCGTTGGGAAATACATTCTTGCTGGAGAGCGTCGTGGCCACGGGGATGTGCAGACGGCGTGCAAACTCCAGAACCGCCTCTGGATTACTGCAACGATCCACGCCACTGCCCAACAGGAGCACCGGCGAGCGGGTGGCGCTTATGGCGTCGAACAGAGGAGTGACTTCGTGCGTCGATACTTCGCGCAGGTCTCGCAGTTCTTCCAGGCAATCCGGTAGTGAGGATGGTCGTGGGCCAACCTCGCAATCGTAGAGGTCGCGGGGAATCAGCAGCGCCGCAGGTCCCGGCCGACCGCTTAAAGCGCCGCGCACGGCCGCTTCCAGGCACGGCCAAAATAAGCTGGGATCGTCGATCGTGGCGTGATACTTGGTGATGGACGAAAAGAGTGTGTCGGCATTGACCGAGCGACCAATTCCAGACGAATCCTGAAAGGCACCTCGCCCATGGTGCTTCGTGGGTGGTTGGCCCACAATCGCGAGCACTGGCACCGATTCGGCAAACGATTCGGCGATGCCCACGGCCAGATTCATCATGCCTCCGCCCGATGTCGCACAGCACACACCGAGCGTGCGGTACACCCGGGCCCGGCAGTCGGCCATGAACGCTGCGCCGACTTCCGATTTGGCACAGACCGTTTGGAAGCTTCCGTGGCCGAGCCGATGAACCGCATCGTACACATGTTCAATGTTGGCCCCGCCGACACCGAAGATATATCCCAGGTCCCAGTCGCGTAGCGTCGTAATCAGTGCGTCGGCGAGCTTCATCGTGCATCCTTTCGCCAATGGATGACGGCTGCTGCTGAGAAGTCGCCGGCATGAGCGAAGCCGCCCAGAACCAGGTGGCTGTCATTGGTTAGTTGTCCGCTGTCGATCGCTTCTTCCAGGCAGATGGGCAGCGCGGCGCCAAACAGGTTGCCGTGCCGCTCGAAGGTCGAAACGTGTCTCTCCGCAGGAACTTGGAGCGCCTCGCGCCAGTTCCGCAGAAAGATGCGGTTGGGTTGATTGGTGATCAGGGTATCAATCGCGCGGGTGGGCAGCTCGACCCGATCGCAAGCGGCACGGATCGCCTCGGGCACGATGCGATTGGCCCGGCCCATGATCTGGGCCAGCTTCGCCTCGGTAAAATCAACGTACGAACAGGAACGGCTCGGCTCCCACCACTCGCTGCCATCCTGGCGAACCACCGCCATATCGTCCGCGTACTCGCAGTGGTTCCGCTGCACGATGGCCTTGACCGGCGATTCGTCGGAAGCGACCAGGTATCCCACACCGCATCCGTCGCCGGGAATGCGCGCCTGTTTCAGCTTGCGTGTCTCCTCCTGCGCGAACATCCTGCCGGCGGCGTTCTGCACATTGCAGACCAGCGCGGTCTTCGCGCCGTGGCAGGTCATCAGCATCTGGGCCTGGGCCATCATGTGAATGAACGACACGCAACCACCGTTGTGCAGATCGATGATCCACTCTGGCCGACAACCCAGCGCCTTGCCGACCGAGGCTCCGCAACCGGTGAACGGCTGGTCGGGCGTGGTGACGTTGGTCATCAGAATATCGACGTCCGTTTGTAAGTTGATGTTCAGGCGATCGGCCAACTTGCGGGCGGCCTCGACGATCATCGTCTGGGAAGTCTCGTCACGCGCGACGTGATGCCGCTGCTTGACGCCGCGGAACATGGCGTGACCCTGCTCCTCCTCAGATTGCTGGAAAAACGCGTTATCGACGACTCGCCGCGGCAAGTAACTTGCCACGCCGACCAGGCTCATAGTCTTCATGCGGCCCTCCCAAGGGTCATGGGCAGGCCGTTGGCGTGCCGGTACTCGAGGATGTGTTTGAGATTGTCGAGTTCGATCTTGTGGCCGGCGTAGAAGAACGGCCACATGTCGCCCACCCAAATCCTGCGGTCTCGCGGAGCCGTTCCCGGATACGCGTTGTGGTCGTAGATCGGGTGCCGGCAGTTCGTCCAGGTGACGACGCAACCGGGCTTGCCCAGCACCAGCTCGGCCGGCACGACGCGCATCAGGTAGATCATCCACAGGTGCTCGCCCTGGTCCCAGGCGCAGTGGAAATCGACGGTCATGGCCTGGCGGTTGGCGACCACTCGGGCATAGATCTTGGTGTTGTTGGCGATCCGGTCCATGCCGACGACAAGGCCATCCTCAGACACCGGCGTGAAGTCCCGGGTGCTGTAGGTCCACTCCTCCAGCGTGTAGACGTCGGCCAGGTATTCGAAGGCTTTTTCCGGCGGGCAGCTTATGTAGTCCTGAATCGAACAGTACTGTCCGTACACCTGATCGTGGGGATAGACCGCATGGGTCATCTCCATCGCCAGGCTGGTCAATTGTTCCTTCGAGCAATTCTCGATTCGGTGCACATTGGGCAACCTGTCGAGGGCAATCAGCTTAGTTTCCACCGTGCTAGCTCCTTACCTGATTGAGTTAACCGTTGCTCTTGGGCGTTGAATGCGGAGCGCAATTCGGGACTGATTTGTTACGGGCGAGCCCGATGCATCCCGTTTCCTCTGGGGGTAAATAAATGGAGGTAAACGAATGGGACATTACGTGATAATTCCAGAAGGGGGGTATGGTGTCAGCCTGCGGGTATGCCGAGGAGTGCTCGGTCGATTGTCGGGGGTGAT
>SXHT01000083.1 GCA_005773095.1 Planctomycetaceae bacterium | reverse complement strand
TGAGCGCAGGCTGACCGACTGGCATCCACTGGCCGCAAAACAAGCGGCTACCGCGATGACAATCCAGCGGGCACAAGCTTGACCAGACGAGTTGGCGTGCATCGATACCGTCCTGCGTCGAACCATGCGACTTCACCGGGCTGAGGGAATCCCATTTCAGCGCCTCAACGTTGGCGCCGTAACGTCCCACAAACCGGAACGGTCCTACTAATCGACAAAGTCTGCCCAGATCTTTGCACTTAACTGAAATTTGGCCCGCTAGCAGCTAGCCGTGTGCGGGTTGGGACCTGTTCGCCGCAGCGAACGGCGACTCAGCGAATCCCCGAGAAGAGGGGCGGGCCTGCGGTTTGCGGGTCCCAGCGCTACTTGCCGATCAAGACTGCGACCGCTTGACCGTACGACGCCTGACTGAGCACAAGCGCGGTCGGCTTCCCAAGCGGAGCGGGGGATGAACAAACGACATTTACCGGACATCGGGGATCGGGGCGATCGTAATTGAGCGTGGCAGGAATCAGTCCATGTCCCAGTGCCAGCACGCTAGCAGCCATTTCTGTGGCGCCGCCGGCAGCGCCCAAATTGCCGAAGAAGCTTTTCGGCGCGGTCACGGGCACGTCGTCGAGCGACTCGCGAATCGCCTGCGCTTCAACGACATCATGTTCACAGTCGCTCAGTCCGTGCGCATTCACATGACCCAGGTCGCCAGGCGTCAATCGCGCTCGTCGAAGCGCTCCGGCGATCGAAGCGCGAATCGCCGCGCCTCGCGGCGGCACGCTCGCGGGCCGCGGCTCGCAGGTGTTGCTATAGCCCAACACCCTTGCCAGGATCGTCGCCCGTCGGGCTTCCGCATGCGCGCGATTTTCGAGGATGAATACGGCCGCGCCTTCGCCGTTGACCATGCCATCGCGCGTCGCGTCAAAGGGGCGCGAGGCCGCGGCCGGATTGTCCGCGCGATGCGAGAACGGCCGGCAATCGCGGAAAAGGTAATTCACCGGCGCCAGACGGGAACCCGTGCCCCCCGCGACCATGACGTCCGCCGCGCCGCGTTCGATCACGCGGCAGGCCTCGATAATCGCCACCAGGCTGGATACCTCTCCCAGCGTGATCGAGTTGGTGGGACCGCGGGCATCGAGTGAGATGCCGATGTGGCAGGCCGGCATATTCGGCAAGTATTTGAGCATCCAGAGCGGAAAGATGCTGCTCATGGCGCTGGGGCCGTACAACGTAAAGTCAAACTTTCCTTCGCGAATGCACGCGCGATAGGTGTCGAGAGTCTCCAGCGGATCGCCGTAGAACATGTCGGCGCCCAAGACGACACCCCACCGTTCGGGATCGACGGCCGGCGATTCGAGCCGAGCATCCTGGCACGCCAGGCGCGCGGCGGCGAAGCCGGTTTGAATTTCGCGGCACATGACCTTCAGGCTCTTGCGAGGCGTCACGTACTGCTTGCCGTCGAAATCTGGAATTTCGCCGCCGAACGGAATCGGCATCCCGGACCGCACAAAAGCTTCGATGGTGCGTACGCCGCTGCGCCCCGCGCGCAGCGACCCCCAAAAGGCATCTCGACCGATGCCGATCGGACTGACCACGCCAACCCCGGTAATCACAACATCACGCGCCGCGGCACTTTCCATGCTCCAATTTTACTCGAAGGATGGGGGAGGGCGGGAGTGGGGGAGGGAGAGTGGATCGAATTCCAGACTCGCCACAGCTCGGGATGAGTGGCAAACTTGATCGGTCGGCGAATACCGCTCGTCGCGTAAAACTTTCTTCGACAATTAAAGAGCTCCATCGCAACTTGATGAGCATCGTTCCAGACCCGAGGTTCACGACAATTGCGGATCCGCGGCTTAGGGTTTCTCCCCTGGGTCAACCATTGTGTTTCCGAGTTCTCCCACGCTCCCACTTCCGCCCTCTCCCCCTCGCGCACTCACTCCGGCCAGTCATACATGCGGTGCGTCTTCTCGTAGCGCGCACCACCCCGTTGCAGACTGGAGCGTGAAAGATGGTTCGACTCGGCGACCCACGAAAACTCCACCTCCTGCAACTTGAGCTTGATGAATTCAGGGATCAGGGCCGCCAACGTCACGATCGACACGCCCCACATCTGATACTCCGGCAAGACCGTTGTACTGATCGCCCGAAAGCGCTTGAACGGCTTTCGCGAAAGCAGCGTCAGCCAGCCGAATGGAAACAGGCGGCCGTCGATTTGCTTGATGCGCGGATTATAGTCGGGGATTCCGAACACCACGCCGGCCGGCTTGCCATCGACTTGGGCCACCTGGGCCAATTCCGGCACGATCAGCATTTTGAGCTCGGAGCTGATCCGCTGGATCTCCCCCTCGGTGAGCGGGACGAAGCCCCACATACCGGCCATCGAGCGATTGTAGATCTCCAGGTACAACGTGATCTCCTCCTTGAATCGCCGCTTGTTGATCGGGCGAATCGTGATGTCGAAGCGTTCCATCGCTCCTTCGAAGACTCTTTTCAGTTTGGGATCCAGCGTCTGAAGCTGCTCGGCGATGCCCACGTAGGTGAACAAGTCTTGCGTCTTCAACCAACCGTACGACTCAACGAGTTGCTGATAGTAGGGGGGATTGTAGGGCATCATGAACGTGGGTTGCATGTCGAAGCCATCGATCAGCAGGCCACACTCGTAGTTCATCGAAGGATTGGTCGGTCCGCGAACGGCTGTGATCCCGCGATTGGCCAGCCAATCCCGCACGGCATCAAACAGCGGATGCGCGACGGCCCGATCATCGACCGATTCAAAAAACCCCCAATAACCGCGCTGCTCGTTAAAGTGGCGGTTCGACTCGTGATTGAGGATCGCGGCGATCCGCCCCACAGGCTGGCCGTCGCGCAGGGCGAGAAAGGTCTGTTGCTCGGCAACTATCTGAAACG
>SXHT01000082.1 GCA_005773095.1 Planctomycetaceae bacterium | reverse complement strand
TCCCTTGTCGACCCACACCAGTTGCTCCCCTTGATTGACCCACTGCACGCGGCCATCGGCGACCTCAAAGTCGGTGACTTCCTTCAGGAGCTGTTCCTTCTGTCGCTCGATCACCTGACTCAGTTTGACGATGTTTGTGTCACGGTCTTGAATTTCTGACTTTAACTTTTTCAACTGATCGTCGAACTCCTTGCGCCCGTCAGTGAACTTCTTTTCTGCATCGGTCTTTGCCAGCGCAGACTTGTCCATCTCTCCTTTGAGTAAACCTCGCTCGCCGGCGTAATCGGCCGCTGTCTTGTCGACGGTGTCCTTATACTCCTTAATTTCGCCCACCTTCACGGTTTCATCGACCTTGATCTTGTCGCCCAACTTTTTTTCGCGGTCCGAAGCGGCAATGATGTCGGCCTGCTTTTGTGCCAGCGTGGCGGCCAGCTGCCTGGCCAGATCGCGATAGTTTTGCTTTTCATCGCCCAGGCCCGCGGCCATCGACTCGAAGTCTTTCTTCTTGGCTTCTTGAATCGTCTTTAACGTGTCAGTGGCATTCACGCCCAATATCGCCTTGAGTTCCTTGGCTTCGGTCAGGCTCTCGTCGGCCTTCTTGTCGGCGTCCTGAGCGGCCTTTTCATAGCCGGCGATCTTGTTGCGTTCCTCGTCGTACTTGCTGAAGAACATGAACGTGGCGACGGATAGCATAATCGTCAGGACCACGAATATGATCAATGCGAATTGCAAACCCTGGTTCTCACGAGCCGCCATTGCAACTGCTCCTGTGGTTGGTTTATTTCAGTCCACGAGGCCCATCCTGGCCACCGTGCGATGTTCGGCCCGTGCACGGTTCCGAGCCACATGCGCCGGAAAACTGTTCGTCGTTGCTCTGATTCCCGACCTGGGAATGTAGGGGAGGGCAAAATTCAGTCTAATTGGGCAGTCGCGGGGCGTCAACAATTTTGAGAAGGATGCGCACTACTTAACCCATAACCTGATAGGATCTTACGGCGACAAAGCCGAAACCGGTTTGCCATCGCTGGCCTGAGCGCGGCATAATTCAGGGTTTTCAACCTGCGAAGCCAACGACGGAGCACCCCCTCGATGTCTGAGAAGTTCGCTTACACGGGAATCACCTTCGACGACGTGCTGCTGGAGCCCAGCTACTCTGCCGTGGTTCCCACGGCAGTGGACGTTTCCACGCGGTTGACCAAGCGCATCACGCTCAATATTCCCCTGCTCAGCTCCCCCATGGATACGGTTACCGAAAACGACATGGCGATCGCCCTGGCCCAGGAGGGGGGCCTGGGCGTGATTCACAAGAATATGTCCATCGAACGCCAGACGGAGGAAGTCGATAAGGTCAAGCGATCCGCCAACGGCATCATTACCGACCCCGTCACCCTGCCCCCCGACGCCACCGTGGCACGCGCTCGCGAAGTCATGGACCAGTCGCACGTTTCCGGCATTCCCATCACGACCGGAGGGAAACGGCTGGTCGGTATCCTGACAAAACGCGATCTGCGGTTCTTGGAAGACAGCAGCTTGCTGATTGGCGACGTGATGACCCGCGATAACCTGGTGACAGCACAAGGGACTGTAACGCTTGACGAAGCTGAGAAGATTCTAATGGCAAAAAAGGTCGAGAAGCTTTTGCTGATTGACGAAGATATTATGCTGACCGGTCTGATCACGATCAAAGACATCGACATGATGAAGCGGTTCCCCAATGCTTGCAAAGATAGCAAGGGCAGATTGCGGGTCGGGGCGGCCATTGGCGTACACGACTACGAGCGGGCCCAAAGCCTGCTGGCCAAGGGCGTGGATGTGCTGGTGGTCGATAGCGCTCACGGGCATTCGGCCAACGTGCTTGATACCGTGCGCAGGTTGAAGGAGCGGTTCGACATCGACGTGGTCGCCGGCAACGTGGCCACGAAAGAAGGAGCAATCGACTTAATCAAGGCCGGAGCCGACGCCGTGAAGGTGGGCATTGGTCCCGGCTCGATCTGCACGACACGGGTTATTTCCGGAGTAGGCGTACCACAAATTACCGCCGTGTACGAAGCCGCAAAAGCCGCGGGTAAATCGGGAACGCCGATTATCGCCGATGGCGGCATTCGATACTCGGGGGACATGACCAAAGCGATCGCAGCGGGCGCCCACAGCGCGATGCTGGGAGGACTGTTGGCGGGCCTGGCCGAAAGCCCCGGCGAACAGATTTTGTTTCAGGGAAGAAGCTTTAAATCGTATCGTGGTATGGGTTCCCTCGGGGCGATGGTCGAAGGATCCGCCGAACGCTACCGCCAAAAAGGAATCGATCGTTCGCCCGACAAGCTGGTGCCCGAAGGTGTCGAAGGCCGAGTGCCATTCAAAGGACCGCTGAGCAGTTTTGTTTATCAGCTCATTGGCGGTCTGCGAGCGGGCATGGGCTACTGTGGCACGCAGACGATCGAGCAACTTCGGACCAAGACACGATTCATTCAAGTCACATCGGCAGGAGTTCGGGAGAGCCATCCACATGACATTACAATTACGCAGGAAGCCTCGAACTACAGCACCGGCTCAGGCGGCAGCGACGCCTACTGACGGCCGACAAAGCGTTGTCCTGTTCGCCGCGGCGGCACTGTCGCTTGCAGTTTCACAAGTCGATGCCGCGATCCTCCAATGGAAACCTTATCGACCGATCACGCAGGAAGAGCGAACGTCAGCCGCCAAGCCGCCCCTCGACCGTAAGCTCGAGGCCAAAGGGCAAGCGGCGAAGGTGGCACACTCCAAGCCAGAAGCAGCCCGTCCGATTGTGCCCGTCGCCGCCCGGCAGGACGATTCAGAAAATCCGCTGGCCGATCCGTTCCAGGACAACGCCAGACCGGCCCCGCCAGCCGACGAGCAAGCTGCCGTCGGGCCTCGCCTCGTCGCGGAGCCGGATCCCATGCAAGGCGCATCGCACCGGGAATCGGATGAAGCCCAGCCAGATGCAGCTGAACCGAAGGCGCTGGAACCGGCGGAAGACTATTTCCCGGAAGAGCGGATGCCCAGTTTACCCGACACTTCCTCCGGCGCGAGTCCCCCCAGCTTCAGCGATGAGTTGCGCGGTCTTGAGCAAAATGGGGTCAAGAACACTGAATGCAAGGATGAGAAAGCCGACTGTGCCCTTGCTCTGGAAAAGCTCAAGGCCAACGCGCTTGCGAATATCGATCTCAATATTACGATCAGCGGCGTCGAGGGGCAGGATTTTCCCTGCGAGTGCGCCTTCGGAATCGGCGAAACCTTCGAGGGGCGCCACTGGAGCTGCGTGACCTACGAATGGAAGGCTGCGGGCCTGTGCCACAAGCCGCTGTACTTTGAGCAGGTGGCGGTCGAGCGATACGGCCACTCGGCCCCCACCCTGGTGCAAAACGTGCTCTGCGGCGCCCACTTCTTTGCGACGATTCCGGCCTTACCCTACGCGATGGGGCTCTGCCCGCACGACGAATGCCAGTACTCCTTGGGCTACTACCGGCCGGGGAACTGCGCTCCGTACCTGATCGATCCGATCCCGCTGAGCCTGCGCGCCGGCCTGTTCCAAGCCGGCGCCATCGTGGGCGGAATCTTGATCATTCCATAACGTAATGCGTCTTCGAACACTCACTCGCGACCGGGTCCGCGAGCTCGACCGCCGGGCGGTCAAGGAGTTCGGCCTGCCGGGCATCGTGCTGATGGAAAATGCCGGCCGCGGCGTGGTCGACACGCTGTGTCAGCTTGGCATCGATGGCCGCGTGGCAATCTGCTGCGGCCCGGGCAACAACGGCGGCGACGGGTTTGTGATGGCGCGGCACCTGGACCTGCGCGGTTACAACGTGGAAGTCTTCGTTTGGGGATGGCAAGAGGCGAGGGCAACCCGCGGCCAGGGACCTGGCGGTGATGCCGCGGTGAACCTCGCCGTTCTTCAAAACGCGAAGATCCCTCTGCAATTCGAGCTGGCCGCCGAGTCGCTTGCCGATCGGCTTCGCGGCGCCGCATGGATCGTCGATGCCCTGCTCGGCACGGGCTCGCGCGGTGAGCCAAGACCTCCTCTCGATGCCGTGATCGCCGCCATCAACGCATCCGGCGTGGCTGTCCTTGCGGTCGATTTGCCGAGCGGACTCGATTGCGATACGGGCGCTGCGGCGAACCCTACGATACGCGCCGCACACACCTGCACGTTGGTGGCGGCGAAGCCGGGATTTTATGTGCAAGGTGCGAATACGTACACCGGCGACGTGCACGTCTGCGACATCGGAGCGCCTGGCGTGCTCACGCAAGAAATCCTGGGCAACGCTCAGGGAACCGGCGAGAGCGCCTGATTCTGAATGATGACCCTCGGTTTCGGATTGTGCGGGGGTACGGGCAATCTCTGTTGGACGAGCCTTTCTCTCGGGCGAGAGTAAAGCCGTTCGCTTCCAGCATTCGGACGAGTTCGCCATACTTCATCGACGTCACTCCGCCGTCGGCGGCTCGTATTCAAAATCCTTCCATTTCATCGGGCGGCGGAAGGGTTCGATGCGGAGCACAACCTGGCCATTGTGAAATATACGCACCGTGCCGCTGGTTTCGCTCACGGCCACGGAAACGGCGTTCGTGGCGCGGCTGATGGCCGCGGCTGCCCAGTGCCGCGCGCCCAATCCTTTGGTCAGTGTGATGTCCGCCGCCGACGCGTCCAAGTACCTCGCGGCCGATTCCACCACGCCATCGGCTGAAACGATAATCGCGCCGTCGAGTTGGGAGATTTCCTTGATGCCTTCTCGCACGCGGGGATCGTCGAGATTGCGCTCTTTGCGATTGTAGCCTTTCACGGGATCAAAACCGGCAGGATGGCTGTGACTCAGCACTTTGCGCGAATCGCCGACGACGAACAGCGCGCCGATCGGTTTTCCCTCTCGCCCTTCCCGGCCGATTTCCACCGCCATATCGACCACCGTCTTCAGCGTATCGAGCGGTACGCGCGTTTCCAATTGGCGCAGATCGCGCGCCGTGAGTTGGCCGAGATGCTCGCCCAGATGAATCACGCTGATCGAGTCAACGACGCCCGGCTCGAAACCACTGTACACCGCCACTACGCGCGCCCCGGAAGCAAGAATTTCATCGGCCACGCTTTCGAGCATGGCTTGCGTGAGTTTCTCGTGCACCGGCGCGTCGGGAGAGTTCAGCAGCACCGTCGCCAGACCGGTTTCGGCAGCGCCTTCGATCTGCGCCGGAACGTCGGCGGCGATCAGCAGCTTTTGTTCTCCGGCAAGCGCCTTGAGCCGGTCCCAGTCGCAGGGTCCTTCGAGCAAAAGCATCAGCGCATCGGCCTCGACGGCGGTCGCAAGTTTCACCGCCAGGTCGAAGATGCTCAAAAACTGCTCTGTGAATCGGATGGCTTTCACGCCAAAGTCCCTTCAGCCATGACGAACGCGCGCGAGGCAGGTGGCCACGATAGCGTGGCCGCATCGTAGGGATTTCGCTAGTTGCCCGCAACCGCAGTCCCGTCGCTGACGGTGTCGCTTACTACGGCGAGAGAAGCGGCCCCGAGGAGCTATCCGACGACGGTGCCCGTTCAATCGGCCGCGCATCGGGGGCGTCGCTGTGCGATGGCGTTGCGGTCGCGGAAGCAGAACCTTCGGACTTCGATTTCATGGCCGTCTTCGTGGAGCGGGACGCGCGGCCATGGGAGGGAGGCACGGCGGTTTGCAACGGGGCGGAGCTGGGATCCGGCAATTGCGGCTGGGGTCCGCCAGCCGACCCAATGCCAGGTTGGACATCGGGCTGTGTCTCGGCCATCGTGGCTGGCGCAATCGGCACCGGTTCCGTCAAGCTGTCGTGCGGTTTGAACAGCCGCCGATCGTAAATTCGAAGTGCGTGAATCGCGTGCCCGTGCGGACCCACTTCCCACTCGTGGCTGACATTGTTCCGAAGCGAGTTGACCAGAAACGTCACGGCTTTCACCATCCGCGGGCCGGTCAGTTGATCTTCCGGCAAGCTGAACGCCAACCATTCGGTAACGTGCCCCGTCGTCTTGATGCGGCGATCAAGATCGGGCTTTGCTTCGCGGCCTTCGAACCACCGAGTGCTGAATGTGCCGTCGGAATTCTGCAGACTCCAGGCGTACTTATGGTAGTCGGAGATGAACTTTTCGGCCCGGGCAAACTGGCCATCCATGGGCTTGCCTTGTTTACGACGTTTGTAGATCGCATAGCTGTGGCCCATCAGGCGATGGGTGCCGCCGCAGGCCGCGACGCGAAGGATTGGCTGCTTCAGCTCCTCGCGGATCAGCCGCGCGATGCTCCACGTCTGGCCGTCGCGCGTGGTCCACTCGGCGTCGCTGTCCAGATAATGCGATAGGCCAATCAGCTTGAACGTCAACTCTTCCCCGTTGCGGCAGTCCGCCTTCTCGTACTCGATCAGGTCTTGAATGCTGAAATCCTTACCCCCCACTTTCACGGGAAAGTCGGCCGGTACGTGCGATTGCGCAACAATCGCCAGGAACTGCCCCGCATGCCCCTGCAGCCCGGGACCCTGCCTCGGTACCAACTTGCCGCGATCGAGATGAAACAACGTCTCGCCGTGGCATAACTTGTTGTAGCTCATCCAACCAATGGCATTCACCGCTTGAGTGCCGCGGTCGTTGCGAAATACCTTTGCATGAACACCGTACGCGATAATCCCATGCATCACTTCCCAGCAGCTGCGTTGGCGGGCGTCGAGGTGCTTTGGATAGTACGTCGCAAGCACCTTCCGCAGCTGGTCGCGTAACGCGACTTGCTCAGCCGTCAACGGAGTCAAGGACGGCAGCTCTGCCGGGGGCAATGCTTCCCTTGGACTCCCGGTTTCTGACGCCTCGCCGCGGATGGTTGAATCGGGCTGCGCTGGCTCATCTCCCGGCACGTTGGCGGCGGATGGTTCTTCTTCAGACGCGGCGGCCTTGGGCTGGAGGTCCGGCTCTGGCTTGGCATCGTCACTTGCTTCCTCGGTCAAAATGGCCAGCCGCAGCGTCGATTGGGCCATCAAGGGCGCGCACGTGCCGGCGCAGATCCACGCTAACCCGTGGCTGATTAAGACCCTGAACGAGATTGCTCGCAATCCCATGTCGTGCTCCATGGATCTGCCGAACTAAAACAACCGCCGCAGCCGTTCCGCGAAGCTCACCGGCTTGTCCGGCACCGATTCGCCAGCCGCGTATTGCCGCCAGGCCTGCACGTCGTAGCCGTAGTCCTTGCCACTCACCGCCTTAAGCGATTGGATCGCCCGACGCTGAATGGCCGGATCGTTGTCCGAAAGCACGCTGGCTAGTGGCGCAACAGCGGCGGTATTTTTGGTTTCACCCAAGGCTCTGGCCGCCGCCATCCGTACATCGACGTCCGATTCAGCCTCGAGCACGGTGGTTAATTCCTGAACCGCTTCGGGTCCGCCTCGCTGCCCCCAGGCTTCGCAGCAGGCGACGCGGACCAGCTTCTCCGGATCTTCGAGACCCGCATGCAGCACCGCCGAAGCCGTGGCGTCCGGAATTTTCGCTAGCGCCCTGACAATGTGAAGCCGCACCAGCGGGTCTTGCTCTTGCTGAATTTCCCTGGCGAGCTGTTCCGACATTCCTACCGTTGGCGTTGCAGCCGAAGCGACGGCCTTGAGCTCGCTAATCCGCTCCTGTGGTGACTTGACGCCTGGAACAGTCTCGGGCCGCTCCTGCCAGGGAAGCAGAAAGGCGTTTTGATGGGCGCCATTCCGTGCGCACCCGGCCGCGGACGCAAGCAGGCAGAGCCAAACGGCAGTCCCTGAAAAACGGAGCATCGGCAGTCGAGCTTGGGCAGGTGGAAAAGACGAAACCGGCACGGCCCCTTGCGGGGGGGCGGACTGTAGCAAAGGCCCGGCCAGCCTGCCAGACGAGTTGAATCGGATCACGAATATTTCGCCAGTTCGCCCACCTGTCCTGGACTGCCGTTATCAGGCCCGAAGCGGATTGTAATTGGAATCGAATTAGGGGAGTCGAGCACACCGGTGGAATCCCGTCGTCCCATGCTCGTCGGCATGAGCAGGTACACTGGACGCATGGCTTCTCCTCTGGGCAATACGGTGTGGCTCGTCGGCTGGGTGGTGTTGCTCAGCCTGGCGGTTGGTGCTCCCCTGGCGTTTGCTGTTATTCGTGCGGAAATTCCTTTCCGCCGGCTGGCGCTTTCGCTCGTGGCGGCACTGTTGTTCGTGCCGCTCACCTTGCAGTCCGCGGCGTGGCAAGCGGTTTGGGGC